>JAYTFQ010000260.1:0-5565 GCA_043734225.1 Anaerolineales bacterium
CCTAATCAAGTTGTTTTTCCATGTCCGTCATGTGGCGCCTCGCTGAGCGCAGACTCAAGGTCCAACAGCGTCCAATGCCAGTTCTGCGGCAGCACGAGCGCGGTGCCGGCGGCGCTGCGAGAGAGCGCACCCAGCAGCCCCGCTTTTGGCACGCCGTCTGGAGCCGCCAGCGGGCTGGGCTTCGGCGGAGATCGCTCCAAGTTGGGCGCCATTGGCGACGCGGTTCGGGCCGGCGACAAAACGCTGGCGATGCGCCTGTACCAGGAGCAGTTCGGCGCCGACCAGCCGACCGCTCAACAAGTGGTGGACCAACTGGCGGCCGGCCAGAGTGTGCTGGTGGGCAACACGGCCAATGGCCTGCCGGAATACTTGCAAGTGTCGCAAACCGCGCCGGCCGCGCCCTACTACGTTCCCATGATGACTACGGCGATACCTGACGCCAACCGCGTTTTTCGAGGCGTGATGGGCTTCAATATCGCCCTGACAGTCGCAATTTTCGCCTTTACAGCCTGCATCGTGGGGTTCGTATTTCTGGCCGTCGGGCTGGCCTTCGTGCCCGCCCTGTACGCGGGGCTGGCACCGTTCTTCGGCCGCTGACGCCGCCGGCGGCTGACGCCACCGGCGAGCGGCGCGAGGGCAATAGTCAACAGGCAAAATGTCCAATCAAAGTCTTTCGTTCGACCAGGCAGCTGGCTACTACGATCAGACGCGCGGTTTGCCGGAGCCGATGGCTAGCACGGGCATTCAACTGATGCTGAATCATTTGCAGGCCGGCGCCGGCCGAGAGGCAAGGCTGTTGGAAGTCGGCACCGGCACAGGCCGGATCGGCGTCCCGCTGATGGCGCGCGGCGCCAATCTGTTTGGCTGCGACCTATCCGGCAAGATGCTGGCCCGCCAGCAGGCCAAATGGCCGGCGGCGCGCTTGGCGCTGGCGGACGCGACCGCCCTGCCCTACGGCGCGGCGCAGTTTGACGGCGTCCTGACCATTCACGTTCTGCACCTGATCGGCAACTGGCGCGGCGCGCTGCTTGAAATTCGGCGCGTGCTGCGGCCCGGCGGCGCCTTTGTGAACAGTTGGAACCCGCACACGCGACGAGAAGTGGACAACGACATCCGCGACCACTGGCACGCGCTGGTGGAGGCGCGGGGCGCCCAATGGCGCCGCCCCGGCGTGCAAAGCCGCGAAGAACTGGTGGCCGAGCTGAAGCGGATGGGCGCCAGCGTGGAGGACGTGACGGTGGCGCGCATGGAGAGTTCGGTGACGCCGCAGGAGGTTATTGAGAGTATTGCCAGCCGGATTTATTCAGACACCTGGGATGTGCCGGACGCGGTGATGCTGCCGACGGTGGAGGAGCTGCGCGCCTGGGCGGAGCAGACTTATGGCGAACTGAGCCAGCCGCAAACCGTCGAGCGGCTGTTCACCCTGGATGTTGTGCGCTTTACAGAGTCTGCTTGAGCCATTCAATCCCAGGGCGCGCCAGAGCCTCCGTGGAAGGGTAAGAGGCTTCGTGATCCACCCCTTCCAGCGGCACTACGGTAACGGGGGTGCGCAGCCGGCTGGCAATTTCAAACGACGCTGAAAAATCGCACAAATGATCCTGGGTGCCGTGCGCGATGCAAACCGGGCAACGTTCTTGCTCCACTATGCCGCGCAAATTGAATTGACGCGCGGCAGCTAGCGCTTCCGCTTCGCCACGAGCACCGACGGTCCAGGCGAAACACTCTCTGACACCTGGGACCTGATCGGCGGCTTTGTCACTCATATCGAAGGGCGAGGCGTAGGCCAAACACGCCCGGACGCGGGGACTAATGGCCGCGGTGCGATGGGCATAATAGGCGCCCAAGCTGCCACCCAGCACACCCAAGCGTCCGGGATCAATATTTGGCTGACCCGCCAGCAACTCTAGCGCCGCGGCGCCGACAATCTCAGCGTCTGGGCGCAGGCGCGGCCCGTGCATATTTTCGCCATGAGCCGGCAGATCGATGCAGAATGTGGCATAACCTGCCTGGCGAAAGTGGTCCAAAAACCAATCATAGTTATCTTTGTCACTGCCAAGCGGATGATAGGCCAGCAGCGCAGGCAACTTCCGCTGGGTGCCCACGATTTCTCGGGGCGGTAAGCGGAGCAGCCCGCTGGTCTTGCCGCCCGGGTAGCGAACGGTCAGACGCTGAGCACGAGCGCCTGACAGGCGCCGCAACAGCGCGTGCAGATGGCGCATGTGACGGGAAATTCGATCCCGGCGCGCCATAGGTGTATAAAAGTAGTACCCATCGCCGCACAGACCAACAAACAAAATCAACAGCGCCGCCTGGATCTTCTCAATGGCGCGCTGGCGGTCGCCGCGCGCGGCCAGCGCTTCAGCCTCAACGACATTTGGCTCGGCCAGGCTCTCCATGACCGGCAGCCACATGGCGCGCGTCCGCAGACGGCTACCGGCCACGCGGATCAGGCTTGGATCGAGGCCAACATTCTCAACAATGGCGCGGGTGCGCGGCGTGTCGAAAAGGATTGGTCCCAGCCCCAGGCGCAGCGCCAAATCCAGCAGCGGCGCCGGCGGGCCAGGAATCATGCGGCCCGGCCGGGCCGCAACTGGTTCTTTGATACCCAAGGATTGGACAAAGGCAGGAAAGGTCGACAGATCCAGGGTCATACCGACTAGCATAGGCGCTGGCGAACCGCGCGCCTAGTGGGCCCCATCTGATTAGCTGTGTGG
Source organism: Anaerolineales bacterium (assembly GCA_043734225.1). GTDB lineage: Bacteria > Chloroflexota > Anaerolineae > Anaerolineales > UBA6663 > JAYTFQ01. The sequence goes on from JAYTFQ010000260.1 coordinate 2,715, forward strand.
GGATTGACCTACAGGCTGGCTAGTAGCGGGGAATGCTCGAATCCACCAGCCTCGACCAGGCATCGATGCCGCCGCGCAAATTGAAGACCCTTTTGAACCCCAGGCTTTGCAGATAGCCGGTGGCCTGACCACTGCGGGCGCCGGAGTGGCACATCAGGACGTACTCCGCCTCGCGGTCGAGCTCGGCCGCCCATTGTTCGATATCGCCCAATGGTTTCAATTGGGTGCCATCGATGTGGGCATACTCGTATTCATCCGACTCGCGCACGTCAATGATTGCCGGCGGGTTGGGCTGCGCCAGGCGCTGCGAAAGCTCCAGGGCATTGAATTCAAGGATCATGCTCGCTCCCATCAGCTTAGGGGGATTGGGGTAATGACCAGCACAAATATCAACAGCGCCAAAATTGCCAAAAGTTTGCGCGTGGGATCAAGTTCAGTGATTTGGTCCAGCGGCTCGGCAAAGGTCCGGCCGAGGAAATAGATGATGGCAGCCCACAAGAACCAGCCATACCAGAAGAGGCCCAGCGCCAGAAGCAAGATAATTATGACCGGCACCAGGCGCCGGGCGCGATGGCCAATCAGAACAAAAATGGCATGGCCGCCATCCAACTGGCCAGCCGGAATCAAGTTCAGGCCAGTGACGAGCAAGCCGGCCCAGCCGGCCCAGGCCACGGAGTTCAGGATGACGTCATGTCCGCCCAGCGGCTGGGGAATGCCCAGGCCGTAAAAGCGCAGCATGTACAGCCAGTGGGGCAGCGCGCCAAAGCTGGCAGGCGCCGGCAGAAATTCGTGAAAAACCAGATACTTGGCCAGGACGTACAGAATGGAGTTGCCTTCCAGCCCCATGCTCTGCCCTGGCGGCAGGCTGGCCGGCAGCGGCCCAACCTTGGAAGTCAGCAAGCCATAAATGAGCACCGGCACGGCCACGACAAAACCCGCCAGCGGACCGGCGATGCCGATATCGAGCAGCACACGCTTGTTGGTCGGCGGCGCCTTAAGCTGGATGAAGGCGCCCATGGTGCCAAACGGGCTGATGAGGGGCAAGGGGATGAAGTAGGGCAGTGTGACGGCGACTTTGTGGTAGCGCGCGGCGAAATAGTGACCCAACTCGTGCGCCAAGAGAATACCGAGCATGGTGAACAGAAACGGCAAGCCCGAGAGGACAAAGTGGGGAATCTCGGCCAGGGTGGTGGGCAGGCCGCCGGCAGCCTCATAGGCCGCGCCTGTAAACCACACGCTCAGGACGGTGATCCCGAAAATCAAGTAGTTAATCCAAACGCGGCTGGGGCCAGGATTGCTGGCGCCGACCATGGCCAGCACCACGTGCGTTTCGCCGTCCTTGCGAAACAAGGGCGTATAACCCATCGGGCGAAAGGCCTCGGCGGCCAGGGCATAGGCCTCAATTGAATCTATTACCAGGCGGCCGCGAAAGCGCACCGAGTAATCCTTGCCCTCGCCCAGGGTCATGTCCTGAACGCTCATAAACCGCTGCACAGCCGACCGTAGGCGGTCAATATCCGCGGCGGTCGTTTGTTGAACACTTGGCAACATAGCCTCTCCAATACTGACCCGTTTCGACCTATTATCTCACTCCGGCCAATTCCAGCAATGTGGCCAGCCACGGCAATGGGATACGTAACGCCTCGCTGTCGACTGGGTCCGAGCCGTCCTGGCCGATTACATAGTAATAGTCCAACTGCCGGGCGCTGCTGAGTTCCCAGTAGTGCATGCCACGGCGGCTCGGGGTGTGCAGCTCGATCACTTTAGCCCCGGCCGATGCGAAGACCAGATTGGTCAACGCGGCGCCATGCACCCCAATGATGACGCCGGCATCGCCAAACGCGCGGGCCTGCTCGACAACGGACATATTCCCGGGCGTGATCGACCGGAAGCCAAGCCGTTCGAGCCAGGCCAGAATTTCCGGCTCGTTGGTGAGCCGCCGCCGGGTGACGTCGCCCCGGCTGATGTACAACCGCTCGCGGCCGGCCGAACTGGCTGGGGACGCTAAAAACTCGCGCCGTAGGAAATCCGCCACCCAGGCGCACTGATGCCCGCTGCCGCGCAAAGACGAGGTGGCCCAAAGGTAATCGGCCCGCATATGTGTATCGGGTTCCACGGCCACGACTTTCTCCGGCGGCACCTGCAGTTGAGCCAGGGTTTCTCCATGAAATGGAAAACGCGCCGTGTGCAGCAAATAGCGATCGACCTGCGCAGTGGTTACGCCAGCTCGCCGCAACAATTCAAAACGTGGCAGGACCTGTATCATCCAGTGGAAATAATTCGAGTCGGCGTAGCGGCTGGCCAGCGCAGCCGTGACACCAGGCCAATGCTCGGCGGCAGGCAGCCCATGGGGATAGCGGCGGGCATATTCGCGGCTCTCCGCCAGACGGTTCTCGGGGCTGTAAAAAGATAGACTGGGCAATAAGTGGCCTGAGGCGTCAAAGATATCATGGGCCGGCCCATGAAACTGGGCCTGCGCCAGCCCAGCCACAAAAATAGGCGCGCAAGTCTGGTTGGCGTATCGATGCAGCGGCCAGGGCCCCTGCACCGCCGCCAGCGTGCGAGCCATTGGCCTGGCCAGCCGCACCTCAGGGAAAATAGCCAGCCAGCGGTCGCTGGGGTGCCGACTTCTCCGCTGATCGGGTCTTAAAGCGCCAATGGGTGGTGGCGTGGTCGGGGGCAGAACGGTGGGGCCCAGGCGGCGTTTGAGCGCGGACAGATATTGAGGGCACTCCAGCGCCTGCCGCAACATCCAGACGCCCACGACAGTGTATGCAGCGCGGATCCAATCACGAAAATGGATAGCCAGAAGTCTGAAGGCCAGTTTCATGGCTTTACTCCCGTTCAGGGT
>JAYTFQ010000261.1:0-6620 GCA_043734225.1 Anaerolineales bacterium
CTGCAGCAGATAGGCCAGGCCCTTTTCGTCAAACTGGATCTTCTTGGCATCGGCCATCCGACGGAAAATCTCTTTGTATTCTTCGTAAGTCGGATCGACGATTTCGATTTTGTGGCGAATACGGCGCAGAAAGGCCTCGTCGACCAGATCCTTGGGCGGCAGGTTGGTGGAAAAGACCACCAGCACGTTGAACGGAATTTCAATCTTGCGCCCGTTGTGCAGGGTCAAATAGTCCACCCGGTTTTCCAGCGGCACGATCCAGCGGTTGAGCAGGTCGCGCGGCCGCACCTGCTGCCGGCCAAAGTCGTCGATTAAAAACATGCCGCCGTTGGCCTTCATCTGGAACGGGGCCTCGTAGAACTTATTCACCTCGTCAAACTGCAAATCCAGCCCGGCCAGCGTCAGTTCGCCGCCCACCACGATGAACGGCCGGCTGATCCTCAGCCAGCGCGCATCGCGCCGGTAGCCGCGCAACTGGCCCGTGCCGCCGCGGCCCTTTTCGTCGGGCAGGATGACGTGGTTGACGTTGTCGTAAATCTTGATCACCTGGCCGTCGACGTCAACGGCGTAGGGGATGTACATGTCCTCGCCCAACACCATCTTGCCGATCGCTCGCGCAATAGACGTCTTGCCGTTACCTGGCGCGCCGTACAGAAACAACGAGTTGCCGGAATTGGCCGCCGGCCCGATGCGCGACATGGTCTTTTCGCCCATCACCAGATTCGCCAGCGACTGGCGCAGCACGCGCTGGGTGACCGTCACCCGCGCCGCCGACTGCTTGATAATGGCCTCGTTATACATAGCCAGCGGCACCGGCGCCGGCCCGGCATACTCATTGCGCGCCATGGCCTCGCGCGCTTTGTTGATTCCGGCGCCGGTGATGGCGTACTGGTAGGCGCCTTCGCCCACGCCCGTGGCGCCCTTGACCTCCACCAGCTTCTCGCGCTTCAAGAATTCGAGGATCTCGTCGATCACACCTGCAAACGGTAGCGAGGTGAGCTCGGCCATGCGAAAACCGGTCAGATAGCCGCTGTTGTACAGCACTTTCAGTGCCAGGTCGGCCACATAGATCAGCGGCAAGCCGGTATCTTCCAGCCGCGTGATCGGGGCCGGGATAAACGTATTCGGCCCAACTGGATTCGCGGCGACCGCTGCTGGAGCGGATGAGCGACTCGTCATGAGAGGTCTCCCTGGGGCAACATAGCTCAAGATTATAGCATCGGCCCCCAGGCGGCACAAAAGCGCCTTGTCATGCCCTGGAGCGGCCCGTATAATCGGCCGTATGCCATTCTTAAGTGTCGTCATCCCGTGCTTCAATGAAAGCAGCACCATCGCCCAAATTATCGAGCGCGTGCACCACCAGGCCGCCGAGGCCGAGATTGTGGTGGTCGATGACGGATCGACGGATGGAACGCGCGAGGTGCTGAAAAAGTTGGGGGACGGCCAACTGCCCTGCCTGCGCGTGCTGCTGCACGAGAAAAACCGCGGCAAGGGCGCGGCGCTGCACACCGGCATCGACGCGGCCACCGGCGACGTGATCCTGATCCAGGACGCGGACATGGAATATGACCCGCGTGATTACCCCGCCCTGCTCCAGCCCATCCAGGAAGGACGGGCCGACGTCGTGTACGGCTCGCGTTTCTTGGGCGGGCCGCGCCGGGCGATGATGTTCTGGCACATGGTGGCCAACAAACTACTCACGCTGATTACCAACCTGCTCTATAACACCATCCTGTCAGACATGGAGACCGGATACAAGGTGTTCAAGGCCGAGGTCATCAAGGGCGTGCCCTTGCACGCCCGGCGCTTCGATTTTGAGCCGGAGGTCACCGCCAAGATGCTCAAGCGCGGCCATCGCATCTACGAGGTGCCCATCTCGTTCTATCCGCGCGAGTATTCCGAAGGCAAAAAGATCGGCATGGCCGATGCATTTGTAGCCGTCTGGACCCTGCTCAAATACCGGTTCGTTGACTGACGCCCGTGCTTGTTGAACCACCATCCGCGCCGCGTGGCGGTGCCCCATCGGGCCGGCTCGCGGCCGGGCACCTGGCCAGCGGCAAGTCCGGGCCACGCGTCAGCCGGCCCTGGCCCACCTGGCTGCTGCTGGCCGTCCTGCTGGGCACGGCTGTGCGTGCCGCGCCTTTGCTGGCCAATCGCTTTCACCCCGACGAGGCGCTCTACGCCTATTTTGCCCGGCTGATCGCATCCGGCCACGACCCGATGCTGGCCGGCGTGGTCGTGGATAAACCCCCGGCCGCCTTTTATCTGACCGCGTTGAGCTTGTTGGTGCTAGGTCCGAACGAGCTGGCGGCACGCCTGCCCGAACTGGCCGCCGGTCTGGTGAGCGTGCCGCTGCTGTATGCTTTGGGCCTGCAGTTATACGGCCCGGCCACGGGCCGGCTGGCCGCCTGGCTGCTGGCGCTCTCGCCCTTCGCTATCTTGTTCTCCGTCACCGCGTTCGTGGACCCGCTGCTCAGCGCCGCGGTTCTGTGGGCCTTGTGGGCGGCCAGCGCCGGCCGCTGGCGGCACATGGCCGTGGCGGTGGCCGTGGGCTTCGCCTTCAAGCAGACCACGCTGCTGTTTGTACCCCTGTGTCTGGCGCTGGCGCTGCTGTTGCCGCCGGTGCCGCTGCACCCGCGCGCGGCCGTGCGCCGGCTGGCCGCCGCAGCCTGGCCGCTGCTGCCGGCCCTGGCCGTGGCTGCCGTGCTAATCTTCGGCTGGGATGCGCTGCGGCACGCCTCCGTCAGCTTTTGGGACCAGGGCTATTCCGACAACATCCCGGGCCGGCTGGTGCGCGCCAACGAGCTGCTCCCGCGCGCGCTGGCCTGGGTCAACCTGCTGCACTACGCCACCGCCTCCAGCGCGCTCAATCTAATCTTCGTCGCCTGCCTGCCGCTGTTGCTGGTGTGGAACCGCGCCGCCCCCAGCCGGGCCGGTGTGGCCGATGCCGTGCTGGCCGGCTACGTGCTGCTGTATCTGGCCGGCTATTGGCTGCTGGCCTTCAACGTGTGGGACCGCTACCTGCTGCCGGTGCTGCCCATCTGGCTGCTGTTGATGGCGCGCGTACTGCGCCTGGTGGCTCACAGCCTGCAGCGCGCTGCCTACGGGCTGTCGCGCCGCTGGAATGCCTCTGACCTGGGTTTCCGGCGCACCCTGGCCGTGGCGCTCCCGGCGGCGCTGCTGGTGCTGGCCGGGCCGGGCGCGCTACAGGCGGCGCATTCGATCTATCCCATCGGCGGCGACCACGGCGACTACGATGGCATTGACGGCGCGGCGCAGGTCATACAGGCGCTGCCGCCCGGAAGCGTGCTGTACGATTTCTGGCTGAGCTGGGAGTGGAACTTTTACTTGTTCGGCGGGCCCGTGTATGTGGCCTGGCTGCCTTCGCCCGCGGCCCTGACGACCGACCTCAAATCGTTTGGCGCTTCGTCGCCGCGCTACCTGGCGGTGCCCAATTGGGAAGGCGATAGCGAAGTGCGCGCTGCCGCCGCCCAGGCCGGATACAGCTTCGTGCCGCTGTATACCGCCTACCGCCGGGATGGCGTGCCAACCATCCGCCTGTATCGGCTGGCACCCAGCCCACCGGCTGCCGGCTCGGCCCAGGCGCCGCCATGACGAGTGACGCAAGCCGCGCCAGCCGCCGCTCCGCTCGGCTGATTTCGCTCGTGCCCATCGCCGCTGTCGGGGTGCTGGTGCTGCTGTTCCTCTGGAAACTGGCCTTCACCAACCTGATCCTGGCGCGCGGCGACACCTTTCTCTATTTTTACCCGTATTGGGCCTACCGCGCCCAGGCGCTGCTCGCCGGCCGGCTGCCCTTATGGGACCCGCTGCTGTTCATGGGCGCGCCATTCCTGGCTAATTCGCAGGCCGGCGTGCTCTACCCACTCAACTGGCTGCTGGCGCTGCTGCCCGCGCCGCAGGCGGTGAAGGTCGCCATCCTGCTGCACGTGAGCATCGCCGGCCTGGGCGTGTACGCCCTGGCCCGCCGCGCACTCGGCCAGTCTGCCCTGGCCGCCTGCCTGGCCGCGGCCCTGTACAGTCTGGGCGGCTATCTTACCTCTCAAATCGAGCACGTCAATCAACTCCAGGGCCTCGCCTGGCTTCCCTGGCTGATCGTGGCCGTCCACATTCTGGTGCAGCGCCTGGCCACCGCCCCACGGCCACTGCGCGCCATCCTGCCGCCGTCCCTGGCCGCCGCCGTCCTCATTGCGCTCCAAATCCTCGCCGGCCACACCCAAACCGCCTTCATCAGCATCGCCGGCGCCAGCTCTTACGCCCTTGTTCTTTCTTTTCTTACCCCCCGCTCCCCCACACCCCCACACCCCCACACCCCCATCGCGAAGCACCCCGAGCGAAGCGAGTGGGCACCCACACACCCACACACCTCCACACTCCCACACCTGCTCCTCACCCTCCTTGCCATCACAGCCGCCGCCATCGCCCTCTCCGCCGCCCAAGTGCTGCCCACTCTCGAACTGTCCGGCCAATCGCTGCGTACGGGCGGCCTGCCGCTGCGCGAGGCGCTATCGTTTTCGCTGGATCCGCGCTTGCTTGGTCGCGCTTTGCTGCCAGGCTATTCACGCGCGCTGTTCAGCGAGTTCGTCGCCTACCTGGGCGTAGTGGGTTTTGCCCTGGCAGTGGCCGGCCTGAAACGGCGGCCCGAGCAGTTGGCGCTGCTGGCGCTGGCGGCGCTCGGTCTGGGGTTTTCCCTGGGCGTGTTTGATCCGCTCTACGCGCTGCTGGCTGCGTTCCCGCCGTTCAATCTGTTTCGCGCGCCAGCGCGCTGGCTGGCGCTGTTTGCGCTGGCCCTGGCGCTGCTGGCTGGGAGCGGGCTAGACGCGTTCGCTTCAACCTCACTCCGGCGGAAATGGGCCATGCTGCTGACGCCGTTGGGGTTGATGGCGCTGACACCGCTGGCCGCCCGGCTGGTACCGGCCGGTGAGACCGGCCCGCTGGGGCTGCCGCAGTGGATGGATGTGGCCGGCTGGCTGCTGCCTTTGGCGGCGCTGGCGGCTCTGGCCTGGCTGCCCGGCGGCAGACTCGACGCCTGGCGCGCCCCGCTGGTGGCGGCGTTGGCTCTGGTGGAGCTGTTCGTGGCCGGCAGCGTGCAGCCATACAACCATCTCACCACACCCGATGCCTATACCTCCATCCGCCCGGCCATGACCCAACTGCTGGCGCCGCAAACGGCTTTGCCTTTGACCGTCACGGGCTCATTGGATGCGAGCAATCTGATCGCTTCATCCAGCTTCGTCACCACCGTCAGCGCTTCGGGCGTGGCGGTGGCCGCGCCCGTGTCGCTGGGCACGCCCGGGCGGTTTCTCTCCATGTCGGCGCTGCGCTTCGATCCGGGGGACCTGACGGAACTGCGCGGGGAACTGGATCCCCAGTTGCCTGCCGACGCGGTCTATGACGCTATTATTGCCGCCAAGAATAAAGAGGTGCTCTCGCCCAATCTTCCGCTGGCCTGGGGCATCCCGGCGGTGGATGGTTATGACGGAGGCGTGCTGCCCCTGCGCCGTTATGCCGACTTCACCCAACTATTCACCGGCGCCCCATCCTCCGATGGCCGTCTGCGCGAGAACCTGACCAGCGCTCCTGACCCGCGCCTGCTCAGCCTGGTCAATGGCCGCTATCTGATCACCGACAAGGTCGATGATGCCTGGGTCAATGAGGTGTTCTATGATCTGCAATTCACACTCACGCTGGCTGCCGGCCAATCCGCGCAGATCACCTATGTTCCCGCCTTTCAGGCCACGGCTCTGGGCATCGTCGCGGCCTCCTACTCCGGCCAAATCGCCATCACCACCACCTCCGGCGCCGCTTTCCAATTACCAATTACCACTTCCCCATTACCGTTTCCCTTGCTCGCCACCCCGGCCCAAATCGTCCTCACTGGCCCCCTGAGCATTCGCGGCCTCAGCCTGGTGGACCAGCGCAGCGGCGCCTTCCAATCGCTGACGCTCGGCCCCTATCGGCTGGTGCATTCCGGCGATGTAAAAATTTACGAGAACTTGTCGGTATTGCCGCGCGCCTTTGTGGCGGCCAATGCCGTCAATGTTGACAGCGACGATCAGGCTCGCGCCATCCTGCGCGACCCCGGCTTTGATCCGGCTGGCACAGCGCTCCTGGCCGGCGCGTCCAGCACGTCCCCCGCCGCGCCGGGCATTGCCGCCAGCCGCCCGGCCACGATCACCACTTACCTGCCCGAGCGGGTCTCCTTGACAGCCGATGGGCCCGGCACGCTCTTGCTGACCGACGCCTTTTATCCGGGCTGGACGGCCACCATTGACGGCGCGCCGGCCGCCATCCAACGGGCCGACATCATGTTTCGAGGGGTAGCGCTGCCCGCGGGCCAGCACCAGGTGGAATTTAGGTATAGCCCCACGTCAGTGTGGGTCGGGCTGGCCATTTCGAGCCTGGCCTGGGCCAGCCTTGTTGCCGGCTGGCTGTTCGTTCGTCTCCGAAAACAAACACGGGCCGCGGCCTAGTAGTCTGACACCCTGGACAAGATGGACTGACACCCTGAGAGGTTGTGAACCTATCGACGCCACAGTTCCATGCGGGCAGCACCCGGCGGCGGTGTCGGCGATCGCGGCGCTTGCTGAGGCGAGTTGGCT
>JAYTFQ010000262.1:0-7132 GCA_043734225.1 Anaerolineales bacterium
ATGGGCAGGCTTGCAGCCACGTCGGGGGCGGCGGACGGCGGCAAGGGCGGCTCCCGTTCCTCTTCAGTTTTGATTTCGAGGTGATGTGGCAGCATTTGAAAGACAGACGACTAGCAAACTATGATCCATCGTTGAGAAGCCGGGCGTAGTCCGCGGGGCTCAGAGTTTGGGCCCGAGCCAGGAAACGCTGGGCATCGAGGTTACGCCCCAAATGTTGCGCCGCCCGGATCAGGCGCACCCAATCGTCCGGATGGTCCGGATAATTGGCGAGAACATAGTCGTTAATCACTGCGGGCCAATCGCCGGCCAGGTATGACTCCCGCGCGGCGTTCAAGCAACTACCATTGCGTCGCGGGTCGATCTCGCAGGCACGCTGGTCGGCGTGGCGCGCCAACGCCGGTTGACCAAGCTGCGCCGCCAGCCGGCCGATTTTTTCCCAAACCCGGTTGGCCTTGGGCTGCAGAGCGGCAGAGCGCTGATAATCAGCCAGAGCCTCGCTGAGGTTTTGGCTCGTGTCGCCGGTCCAATCCCAGGCTCGGTATTCCTGCGGGTACACGCGGGTGGCCATCTGGGCCAGGCTCGAACTGCGGGAGGCTTGCAGACGCACCAGAGGCAAGTAACGCCGATCGCCCAGCAGGGCTTGCTCGAACAGTGCTTCAGCACCTGAGCTGTCGCCGGCGCGCTGCGCTGCCACACCCAGGGCATACGCCTCGGCCGGCGAGCGAGCCCCAAGAGACAATGCAGCACTCTCCAATGGGTTGTCGGCCAAAGACTTAGTCAGGCGGACGTTCATCCCGTTGCGGGCCAGACCATTCGCAACCGTTGGGGCGCTGAGACATAGCCCAGCCAACAACAATAGCGCGAAAGTAAGGCGCGCGCGCATGCGGAGCGCTAAGCCGCGCCGAACTTTTCCGCTTTGGGTAGCGAGTCCAAACAAAATAACACGGTCATTCCTGGAGTAACCCGTTGGTATGGGCACATACTGGATGCTTCATAACAAGCGCGAGGCGTGCTCCGCCCATTCGACACGATTACCGCGTCTTGCCCACCACTCCCAAGCTATTGGGTCTGTCACATCGCTACCGGCCAAGCCTACAGCCCTACGAATGCAGGTCGCAAGTCTCAGGCCGCGCCCCACCAGGCTCGGGTGTGACAGATCATAAGAGTCGGGTCCCAGCGCGCGTCTTAACTGAATCTCAATTCGTGCCGGCGCAAGCGGGACAGCCAATCTGCCCGAGACAATATACTCCCTCTCCGGGTCAATACCAATCACCGGCCGGCGGGAGCCTTGTGTGCCGTACCCATTGTGACCCAGTGGGTTATATGCCAATCTCAAACACACGTCGCCCAGTGATTGTAACAAAGAATTCAATTGAAAATTGGGGATGATTACGAGGACTGAACGCTCACATCGTTACGCACAGCGAATAATTCGTAGTCTATCATGAGCGTAGGTCTTAGAGCCCTGACCGCCGACGCCCGCATGGCATGGCCAAAACCGTGCGAAGAGACAAAATAAGCGATGTGCCGTGATGAACTTTCTTTTACAGACTCTTACACCCGCAGCAAGTGCAAGTGCAAGACGGATGTAACGAATGGGGAAAAAGAATTGGGGTAATCTTCAACCATTCGATTCATCCGTTACACGCGTCCCCCCAACATCAGGTGCGGGGTCCGTTGACGAGTTGTTCCCGTATTGGCCAACCTCCGCGTCTGGCAACGCGCGACGCAGGTCGGCGGTGGCCATGATGACTGTGAGACCGCGCTCGCCGGAGCCGACGGAAACCACGTCATTCACCAGAACAGGCGCGTCGATGAGGACGCGCATCGGCGCGGGCAGGCCAAAGGGCGACACCGAGCCAGGCACATAGCCTGTGTACTGGATGAGCTCAGGCTCGCTGGCTATCGTCAGCCGCGATTGGCCCAGGAAGCGGCGCAGGCCGCGCCACGACACCTGCGTGGCCCCGGCCATCAGAACCATGACGAAAGCCCCCTCCCCGACTCGGAAGACGATGCTTCGGATGACCTGGTCCGGCCGCTGGTGACGTTCCTGCGCCGCCTGCTCCAGGGAGTGCACCGGCCCAGGATGGCGGAAGGTTTGATACGGGATGCCAAGCTGGTCCAACTGCCGGGTGACAGGTGTCGAATCGCTCATAGGCTCATTTCTGGTGCCAGATCATACACGACCGCCCGGCCGCGCTTGCCAACCACCGACAGGGCGCCCATCTCTCGCAAGCAGTAGGTCATTTTAGCCGCCAGGGCAGCCGGCTGGCGCAAAGCGCCGCTCAACTCGCGGTTGGTAAACGGGCGCGCCAGGCCAGCCGGCAGCAGGGCCAGGCAATCCGCCGGGCGCCCAAGCGGCACGCTTTCTATCACCTCAACCAGCCGCCGATCCAGCACACGCGATTGGCGGCGCCAGCCGCGCCGGGGCCGTGGCCAGGGGCAGCGCACTTCCTCCTCGTGAATCAGAAGCGCCACCAGCGAGAAGTTGGGATGGCAGAGCAATTCCGGAAAACTGACCAATTCGGCAAAGACCTGCGCGGCACTGTCCCGCCGCGGCGACTTGCGCCGGCTGAGGCGGGTTTGACGGTCGGCATCCAGCCGCACAATCCAGCGCTGCACGGCGATGGGGTGCACCAGACAGACTGGCCGGCGGGCCAGCAGCGCCCGCAGTTTGGGCCGAATGGCGGAAAAGTGGCCGGTCTGGATTTCGACCACAGTCTCTCCGCGCAGCAAGTCGACCACGTAGCCGTCGACGTTGGCTTCCAGCACGTCACCTGGGCGCGCCCACCACGACTTCAGGCTGGCATGCAGGCTGGTCTCGCGCAGGCTGCCGATGCCAGCCATCAGACGATCAGCATCGCGTCGCCGAATGAATAGAAACGGTATCCCTCGCGCTTGGCGGTCTCATAGGCGTTGAGAATGCGCTCACGGCCGGCAAAGGCGGAGACGAGCATCAGCAGCGTGGAGCGCGGCAAATGAAAGTTGGTGATCATGGCGTCCACGGCGCGAAAATTGTGGCCGGGCAAGATGTACAGATGCGTGGTATCGAACAGTGGCGCGACCACCTGGCCGGCGGCCGTGTCTGCCGTCTGGGCGGCGCTTTCGAGCGTGCGCACGCTGGTGGTGCCCACGGCAATAACACGCCGGCCTTCGTGGCGGGCGGTGTTGATGCGGTCGGCGGTGGTGGCGGAAACTTCGCACCACTCGCCGTGCATGGCATGCTGGCTGGGATCGCCCTCGCTGACCGGGGCAAAGGTGTCCAGGCCCACGTGCAGGGTGATGTAATCCATCTGAATACCCTGCGCCCGCAGCGCGATCATGAGCTCGGGGGTGAAATGCAGCCCCGCTGTCGGCGCGGCGGCGGAACCGGGCGCCAGGGCGTAGACGGTCTGGTAGCGGTCGCGCTCAGCCAGCTCGGCATGAATGTAGGGCGGCAGCGGCACATGGCCGACCCGCTCCAGCAGGGGCGTGACCGGCTGCGAAAACCGCACCACGCGCCGGGGGCCATCCAGCACTTCGAGCACGGTGGCCCGCAGGCGTGGCGCCCCGTCCACAGCCACCGCAGCGCCGGCGGTCAGGCCTTTGCCGCCCACCAGCACCTCCCACGTGGCCGGAGCGAGGCGCTTGAGCAGCAACAGCTCCACTTTGCCGCCGGTGCGGTCTTTGCGCCCGAATAGGCGGGCGGGGATGACGCGCGTGTTGTTCAGGATCAGCAAGTCGCCAGGCCGCAGAAAGAGACCCAGATCGCGGAAATGCGCGTGCGTCAGCGCGCCGCTGGCGCGGTCCAACACCAGCAGACGCGATGCATCGCGCGGCTCAGCCGGCCGCTGCCCGATGAATTCGGGCGGCAGATCATAGTCAAAATCAGATGTTGGCATGCGGGCAAAACCGGTCCGGGCTGAAAACTACGTGGTCTAGCGGCGCAGCAGCCGCACGACGACATTGAGCAGGACAGTCAGCAAAAGACTGATCAGGATAGATGAGGCGCATGGAAAGTAGAATGAGAAACTGCCATTTTGAATGTTGATATCGCCCGGCAGATGCCCCAAGGGCAAGCCCAGGCGTCCGGCCAGCCAAACCAGGCCACCCAGAACGGCCAACCCAAGGCCGAGCAAGACAATCCATTTGCCGATGGTGGTGGCGTCAGGCATACACAAAGCCAGGCCGAAGCTTCAAAGCAAACGCGCTTGCTCGGGGCCGTGAAAGGGCAGGCCCATGTGCTCATAGGCGCTGCGGGTGACCACGCGCCCGCGCGGCGTGCGGTCGAGAAATCCGCGCTGGAGCAGATAGGGCTCAACAACGTCCATGATAGTGTCGCTCTCTTCACTGATGGAGGCGGCGATCGTCTCCAACCCCACTGGGCCGCCGTTGTATTTCTCGATGATGGCCCGCAGCACCTGCCGGTCCAGGTTGTCCAGGCCCAGCTCGTCCACTTCCATCAGATCCAGGCCGGCGCGGGCCACGGCCTCGTCGATATGTCCCGCGGCTCGCACCTGGGCAAAGTCGCGCACACGCTTGAGCAGCCGCAGCGCCACGCGCGGCGTGCCGCGCGCCCGCCGGGCGATCTCGTGGATGCCCGCTTCGTCGGCGGTGACCGCCAACATGGCGGCGGCGCGGGCGACGATTTTATTCATGGCCTCCAGATCATAAAAGTCCAGCCGGTAAACGGCGCCGAAGCGGGCGCGCAGCGGCGCGGTGAGCAGCGCCAAACGCGTGGTGGCGCCGATGACAGTGAATTTCGGCAGCTTGAGGCGAATATTGCGAGCGCTCGGCCCCTTGCCGATCATGATGTCCAGCGCGTAATCTTCCATGGCCGGATAGAGCACTTCCTCGACCGTGCGGCCCAGGCGGTGCACTTCGTCGATGAAGAGGATGTCGCCCGCGCGCAAGTTGGTCAGGATCGCGGCCAGATCGCCGGCGCGCTCGATGACCGGCCCAGCGGTGACCTTGATGTTGACGCTCATTTCGTTGGCGATCACATGCGCCAGGGTGGTCTTGCCGAGGCCGGGAGGTCCATAAAACAGCACGTGATCCAGCGCCTCGCCGCGCCGCTTGGCGGCATCGATCAAGATCGACAGATTATCCTTGACTCGGTCCTGGCCGATCAGGTCGCTCAGCAGCTTGGGCCGCAGGGCGTGGTCGATTTGGTCTTCGGGGCGTTTCTGTGGCGAGAGCAGGCGATTGGGATCGTCGGTCATGGACTCGATTATACCCAGGAACGGCTCGCTTTCACCACTTGCGCCGCGCCCATCTGACGCTACAATCGCTCTGCCGGCAGCGACCGGAACACTCAATTGGGAGCGCCTATGCCGAATAACGTCTTTCCATCGCAGCATCCGCTGGTGGCGCACAAGCTGGCCTTGCTGCGCAGCGTGGACACCAAGCCAAAGAAGTTTCGCGAATTGGTGCGCGAGCTGGCCATTCTGCTAGCGTATGAAGCCACCACCGACCTGGAAACCGCGCCGATCCAGATTACCACGCCCATGGGCCCGGCCAGTGGCCGCGACCTGGCGATGGGGATTGGCCTGGTGCCGGTGCTGCGCGCCGGCCTGGGAATGGTGGAAGGCATTTGGGAAATGATGCCCGGCGCCGAGGTCTGGCACATTGGGCTGAAACGCGATGAGCGCACCCTGCAGCCGATGCAGTACTACGCCAATAAGCCGGTTGCGCCGCGCGTGCAGGTGTGCCTGATCCTGGACCCCATGCTGGCCACCGGCGGCTCGGCTGTGGCCACTTGCAGCCTTCTGAAAGAATGGGGCGTCAGCCACATCAAATATATCGGCCTGATCGCCGCGCCAGAGGGCATCGCGCGGCTGCAGCAGCACCATCCGGATGTGGCCATCCACGTGGGTGCCATCGACGACCATCTGAATGAAATCGGCTACATTGTGCCCGGGCTGGGGGACGCGGGCGACCGGCAATTTGGAACGGGCTGAGTGACAGCCGTGCCGCTCACATCCGTCCTGGTATTTCTGGCTGCTTTCGGGCTGGCGGCCGGCGGCACATTCCTCGCCGGCCGGCTGGGCCGGCGCTGGGGCCTGGTTGATATCCCAGGCGGACGGCGCACCCACACCGGTGCCGTGCCACGCATTGGCGGGCTGGGTCTGCTGGCGGGTTTTCTGCTGACAGCACTGGCGCTGTACCTGAGCCACACCTTTCAGCCCGAACACCAACTGCCCCTGGCTGGCGTTCTGGCGGGTACTGCATTCGTTGCCGTGTTGGGCCTGGCCGATGATCGCTTCGAGTTCAAGGCCTGGCCGCAGTTCGCTACGCAAATTGGCGCCGGAGTGATTGCCATCATCACGACAGTTTACATTCGGCAAGTTACATTGCCGCTAATTCCCAAGACGCCTGAGTTTCCTTTATGGATCACTTACCCGTTGACTATTCTGTGGGTCGTGGGCATGATGAACACGGTCAATTTTCTGGACGGTCTCGATGGCCTGGCCGCGGGCGTGGGTGCGATAGCGGCGGCCCTGTTTGCCTATCACTCGCATCGGCTGTTCCAGGACGAATTGGCGCTCTACTCGCTGGCCCTGGCCGGCGCCTGCCTGGGCTTCTTGTTGTTCAACTTTCACCCGGCGCGGGTCTTTCTGGGCTCAGCTGGCGCTATGACCCTGGGCTACGCCCTGGCCACGCTGTCGATCCTGGCCCCAGCCAGGGTGGCCACGGCGCTGCTGGTGATGGCCATTCCCATCGCCGACACGGGCTTTCAGATGTTCGACCGCTGGCGGCGCGGACAGTCGCCCACGCACGGCGACCGCGGCCACCTGCACTATCGGCTGTTCGACCTGGGGCTGTCGCAGCGGCAGATTGTCATCAGCTATTGGGTCTTCTGCGGGGTATTCGGCGCACTGGCCTTGCTGATCCCTTCCCCGCTTTACAAGCTCATCGCGATTGGGGTGCTGGTGCTAATTGTGGTGGGACTGCTGGCGCTGCTGACCCGGCGGCAGAAACGCCTGGCGGCAGAGCACACGACTCAGGCCAAGTGAGGCCGGTGCCCACGAGCCGCTCCGCTACTCGTACTTAACCTCCATCCCCGTCACGCGGATGAGCCCCCGCTCCAGCAGCCACAGCACTGGCGCGAAAACCAGGTTGAGCCCCACCGTGATAGAGAAGGCCGCCGCCA
>JAYTFQ010000263.1:0-25229 GCA_043734225.1 Anaerolineales bacterium
GGCCGGCCGGCGCGCGTCAAGAGCTGATTGTGAATGTCCACCCTCAAATAGCCGTCATCGTAGAGCAGCGGCGCCGTGCGGCAGTCCTGCGCGGATCGCTTCAGCAGCGCGTTCAGCCGCGCCACAAAATACTCCCAGCGCCAGGGCGATGTCATATATTCATCGCCCAGTTGCAGGGCCCGATTTCGCGCCAGCCGGTCCGGCTGTTCGGAGATAAAGATAATCGGGGCGTCGC
Source organism: Anaerolineales bacterium (assembly GCA_043734225.1). Taxonomy (GTDB): domain Bacteria; phylum Chloroflexota; class Anaerolineae; order Anaerolineales; family UBA6663; genus JAYTFQ01. The sequence continues at coordinate 236 of JAYTFQ010000263.1, forward strand.
TAATGGCCCGAATGAGTTGGGCATTCTCCCAGCAGCTGAGGTCCGTCAGTGTGTCGCGCAGGATAACACCGTCGGGAATGTGGCGCACGAACGCCTGAATCCCCTCCCGGCTGCTGCTTGCGCAGATTGTGTCCACGCCCCCGCGTGCCATCTGCTTCCTCATCTCCGCTGCAAATTCTGCGTTGCTGTCCACTACCAATATCTTGGCCATCTTCATCATCCTAATTCTTTGCCTTGCAATTGCCAGTTACTTCCCGTCTTTGGGCTGGCCTGCCGGTCCTCAACCTAGTGGCGGCCGTTTTCCAGTACCAACGCGTACCCGACCCCATGTTCGCTTACCAGCCACTCCGGTTTGTGCAGATCCAGCTCGATTTTTTTTCGTAGCGTGCCTATGAATTGCTTCAGGCTGTCCTGTCCCGACAGCGAGTCCTCTCCCCAGATATGAGACCGGATCATGGCGTGAGAAAGCACGCGCCCCTGGTTGCGCGCCAGGTATACCAGCAGGTCAAATTCAGTCTTGGTCAGATGAACCTCATTTTGGCGCACCCACACGCGGTGCCGCTGCAGATCAATCACCAGTTCTCCATTGCCCAGCACCATGGCGTCGTCTGTGTCTGCCGGTTTAGGTATACGCCGCAGGCAGGCTTGAATCCGCGCCATCAGCTCCGGCACATCGAAGGGTTTCATCACGTAGTCGTCTGCGCCCACTGCAAACGCGCGGGTGACGTTGTCTGTGCCGGACAGACCGGTGACCACGATAATTGGAATGTCACACAATTCGCGTAAGCGTTGGCAGACCGTATGCCCATCAACTTCAGGCATGTTCAGGTCGAGCAGCACAATGTCGGGGCGATGCTCAAAGACCTGCCGCATAGCTTGCCTGCCCGATAACGCCGTAACTACGCGCGCCCCGTTTTTTTCCAGCGCCAGTTTCAGCAGCGTTGCGGTGTTGCTGTCATCATCAACCACGAGCACCGTCGGCCGGTTACCAAGAACCAGAAAGGGCGCGGATATGGTCGCTTGTGTATTCATTTTGCACTCAGCCTAAGGTAATTTAGCATTCACAGGTCCGCTGCGATCCGACCAAAACTGCCGCCCAATCCTGCTCATCGTCTGAATGGCGATCATAAAGTACGTATAGGGATAAATCGTCACACATGCGTCTTAGTTACGTTTGGGTCTGGTTGGAACAATGCGTTACCGATCGAATGGGCTGGCATTGTCAATTAACCGCCCACAACGCGCTGCTTGGACCCAAACGCCATTGCTCTCTAGCGCCAGCTTCAAAAGGCCGACGATGGTGCTGTCGTCGTCGACGACCAGCACCTTGGGTAGAGCCTCAAAATTGTGAAAGAGCGCTGTATTGTTCATTTGCGTAGTCAGTGTGTTCATAGTCCGCCCCATTTACGAATAAGCGATAAGATGCGGTTGCGCCTCTCGTGATCTCCCGCCCGACACTTCAACCAATACACCGCAACATGTTTTAAACGTGCCTGAAGGTGGGAGCAGAGTACTGCACTGTGCCTCAGGTCACAATAAGGTATAGATACGTTCACCTGTAAGTTCTGTGATCACTTGTCTGTAGGTCCTTTACTGACAATTTACGATTTCCTAACCATCCTGGACCATCGTGGGCCTTGGCATGTACTACGATCGGGGCTTGCATTCATGCCCGACCTTCCCCGGTTCGCCCCGGCTGGCCCCAGTCCCCGCGCATGCCTGCTACTCGCAAATCCTCACTTTTCCTTGACCAATACTTAGCCTGGCCGCCCTAGACTGTTGCCGCCCCGCAAGGCGCGTGGCTGTCGGGCACTCCTTGGCTGTCTATTGGCCAATCATCCTGACATGGGATATTCACGATTGCCCGCCGAATTCGCTGCCAGTGCGCTTTCTGGTTTGTCTTGCCTCCGGGCTCGGGCGCCCGGGTTACATAGGATCAATATGCTGAGCCGTTCTGCATCCCTCGGCCGCGGCCGTTTCTTCAGCCGCTGCCGCTTCCTGCTGTTCGCGGCTGTCATCGTCTGCCTGCCTTATGCATCGGTTCGAGTGGCAGCGGCGGCCGGCGGCCATCCGTCGGCCGCCGCCAATCGGCGGCTGGGGTGGTCACAGCCGGCCGCCCAGGCTGGCACTACCCCGGATGTGGTAGGCCAGTGGGGACCGCTGCTCAGTTGGCCTTTAGTTGCGGTACATGCCGCGCTGCTGCCGACCGGCAATGTGCTTATGTGGGACGCCTGGGAGTTTGGATCGACGCCCTCTGCTCGTTTGTGGAACCCTGTCACCCTGGCCTTCACCGGCGTTCCCGACCCGTTTTCGGCCATGTTCTGCGCCGGGCAGGTGTTTTTGGCCGATGGGCGCCAGTTGGTGGCCGGCGGCCATAACGGCGGCGGCATCGGCATCGTCAATACCGTAATTTTTGACCCGCAGCTCAGCACCTGGACCCGAGTGGCCGACATGAACTTGGCCCGCTGGTATCCGACTGTGACAACCCTCAGCGACGGCCGGGTGCTGTCGTTGGGCGGTGACGTCATGAATGGCGCGCCGGCCCTAGCGCCTGAAGTCTATGACCCCAGCGCGAACACGTGGACCGCACTCTCGGCGGCCCAGTTGGATATGGGCGAATACCCCAGTACCTTTGTTGCGCCCAACGGGCAGGTGTTTGTCACTCATGGTTCAGATCAACAGTCGCGCTATTTGGATGTGGGGTCTCAGACCTGGACCACGCTCAGCACGACGGTACCCTCCTGGGGAACAGCCGCGATGTACCGGCCCGGCAAAGTTATGCTGGCCGCCGGCGGCAGTCCGCCGAACAACAGCGACCCCGCCGTCTCGACCACCAGCGTCATTGACCTGAATCAGCCGTCACCGGCGTGGCGTATGACCGCCCCGATGGCTTACGCGCGCGCTCAACATAACCTGGTCCTGCTGCCCGATGGGCATGTCCTGGCAGTCGGCGGCGCAGCGGAGGTCAGCCTGATTTCCACTAATGGCGTCTTGCCGGCTGAATTGTGGGATCCGACCGCCGAAACGTGGACCACCATGGCCGCCCTGCAAGATCCTCGCATGTATCACTCGATTGCCTTACTGCTGCCCGATGGCCGGGTCCTCTCGGCCGGCGGTGGCCGCAACTTGCCCGCCGTGGACTATCCCACTGCGCAGGTATTCTCGCCGCCCTATCTTTTCAAAGGGACGCGGCCGACTATTAGCAGCGCGCCGGCCGCCACCACATACGGCGGGACGATGGATGTGCAGACGCCCGATGCCGCCACGATCGCGTCGGTCTCGTTTATCCGGCTGTCGTCGGTAACTCACATCGACAACATGGATCAGCGCTTCATTCCATTGAGTTTTACGGCCGGAGCCAGCAGCCTCACCGTGCAGAGCCCCCCTGACGCAAACATGGCGCCGCCTGGGTTTTACATGCTGTTTATTGTCAATACAACTGGAGTGCCCTCGGTCGCCCAGATCGTCCAGATCAGCGGCACCTCGCCCACGCCTACGCCCATTGCCACCAGCGGCACCGCCGTCTCCACTGCGACCAACACCGCCACTCTCACGCCAACAGGGAGCAGCACGCCCGCGGCCAGCGGCACCCCGGCCATCGGCGGTGTGGTAACCCTCACCGCCCAGTTGGCCGCCTCATCTGATGACGCCAATCAGGATAGCAATGGGTTGGACCTCACCTCCGGGACCCTGTGGCTGGGAAACGCGTCAGGCGCCAGTTACGCTGGCCTGCGCTTCGCCAATCTGTCCGTGCCGTCTGGAGCCAGCATCACCTCTGCCCGGCTGCAGGTCTATTCCAGCCAGTCGCAGTGGCTGTCGCTCAACTTCAGCCTGGCGGCCGAGGCCGCCGGCGACAGTTCCACCTTCTCCGCCAGCAGCCCGCCTAGCCTGCGCCCGCTTACCACCCAGTCGGTGGCCCATCAATCCGACACCCAATGGCTGGCCAACACCTGGTACGCGCTGGATGAGATGGCGCCAGTCATCCAGGCGGTCGTTGGCCGGCCGGACTGGCAGAGCGGCAACAGCCTGTCGGTAATCCTGACCGGCACGGGTTCGGCCTGGGGGCGCAAGTTTGTGCAAAGCTGGGACGGCTCGCCGGCCAATGCGCCCCGGCTGGTGATCGTTTACACCACCACCGGCGGCGCCACCGGCACGCCCACACTGAGCCCAACACCGAACTCCACCAGCACGCCGACCAGCACTGCGACAGCAACCAGCCTTTCGTCCTCAACGGCTACTGGCACGAGCACCCCATCTAGTACACCGACTATCACCAGTGCAGCGGCCACCTCGACGGCAACCAATACGGCTACCCCCACGCCCACCGCCAGCAGCACACTGGCAGTTAGCAGCACACCAACCGCCAGCAGCACCGCCACGGGCAGCAGCACCGCGACCGCCAGCAACACCGCGACCGCCAGCAGCACCCCGACCGCCAGCAGCACCGCGACCGCCAGCAACACCGCCACCGCCAGCAGCACACCGGCAGCCAGCAACACCGTGGCCGCCAGCAACACCGCCACCGCCAGCAACACCGCGGCCGCCAGCAGCACACCGGCAGCCGGCGGTGTGGTCACCCTCACCGCCCAGTTGGCCGCCTCGTCCGATGATGTCAATCAGGACAGCAATGGGTTGGACCTGACCTCCGGCACCCTGTGGCTGGGAAACGCCTCCGGCGCCAGTTATACGGGCCTGCGTTTCACCAACCTGGCGGTGCCGCCCGGGGCCAGCATCACCTCCGCCCAACTTCAGGTCTATTCCAGCCAGTCGCAGTGGCTGTCGCTCAATCTCAGCCTGGCGGCCGAGGCCTCCGGCAACAGTTCCACGTTCTCTGCCGGTAGCCCGCCCAGCCTGCGCCCGATCACCATCCAGTCAATTGCTCATCAGTCCGACACGCAGTGGCTGCCCAATACCTGGTACGCGCTGGATGAGATGGCGCCGGTGATCCAGGCGGTCGTTGGCCGGCCGGACTGGCAGAGCGGCAACAGCCTGTCGGTGATCCTGACCGGCACCGGTTCGGACTGGGGACGCAAGTTTGTCCAAAGTTGGGACGGCTCGCCGGCGAACGCGCCGCGGCTGGTGATTGTTTACACTGCCACCACCGGCGGCGCCACGAGCACGCCCACCCGGACCCCAACGCCTGCCTCGACCAGCACGCCAACCAGGACTGCGACGGCAACCAGTCTTTCGTCCTCAACTGCCACCGGCAGCAACACCCCAACCCGTACGCCGACGACCACCAGCGCCGCGACGAGAACTGCAACGGCAACCAAAACACGCACCCCCACGCCAACCGCCAGCAGAACGCCGGCGGCCAGCAGCACGCCGGCCGCCGGTGGCGTCGTCACCCTCACCGCCAAATTGGCCGCCTCGTCCGATGACGCCAACCAAGACAGCAATGGTTTGGCCCTCACCTCCGGCACCCTGTGGCTGGGAAACGCCTCCGGCGCCAGCTACGCCGGCCTGCGTTTCACCAATCTGGCCGTGCCGCCCGGGGCCAGCATCACCTCCGCCCGGCTTCAGGTCTATTCCAGCCAGTCACAGTGGCTGTCGCTCAAACTCAGCCTGGCGGCCGAGGCCGCCGGCAACAGTTCCACCTTCTCCGCCGTCAGCCCGCCCAGTGTGCGCCCGCTCACCAGCCAGTCGGTTGCCCATCAATCGAACACTCAATGGCTGGCCAACACCTGGTACGCGCTGGATGAGATGGCGCCGGTGATCCAGGCCGTCGTCAGCCGGCCGGACTGGCACAGCGGTAACAGCCTGTCGGTAATCCTGACCGGCACGGGTTCGGCCTGGGGCCGCAAGTTTGTCCAAAGTTGGGACGGCTCGCCGACTAACGCGCCCCGGCTGGTCATTACCTACACCACCACCGGCGGCGCCGCCAGCCGCCCGAGTCGCTATTGACAGGCACCTGGGTCATCACCCACATGTCAGGCAGGAAATCACTTTGACCCGGCCAGGCTTCCGTTGGCAATCGTGGCAGCGGCTGGTTCGCAGGCTCGTGCTCGTCAGCCGTGTGCCGCGCTGGGCGCTGTCATTACTACTCTTCGCCCTCGTTCTTGACGGCAGCCCCTCCCGGCTGGCAGCCGCCGCCATCCCGCTGACGGGTTTACCGCCGGGTTTCGTGGATGAGGCGGTCGTCACTGGGCTGTGGTCGCCGCGCGCCTTTGCTTTCACGCCGGATGGGCGGATCCTGTTCGCCGAACGCGGCAGCAGCGCCAGCTCCGATCTGAATTTCGCCAGCATCCGCGTCTATAAAAATGCCGTGCTGCTGCCCACGCGCGCCATCACCTTTCAGGTGTGCGGCGATGGTGAGCGCGGCTTCCTGGGCCTGGCGCTTGACCCGAATTTCAGCCTCAATGGGTATGTTTACGTCTATTACACCCGGCAAGGCGTCAGCAACAGCTGCGGTTATGGCAGCTATGCCGCCGGCACCGATGGCCCGCGCAATCGCATCTCGCGCGTGACCATGGTGGGCGACACGGTCCTGGCCAACAGTGAAAAAATATTGGTGGATAACATCCCGAGCGATACGGGCATCCATAATGCTGGTGACCTGCACTTTGGGCTGGACGGCTATTTGTACGCCAGCCTGGGCAACTCGAATTTGGAGTCGCCCCTGTCGCCCAGCACCCAGCCCATGTCGCAAGACCTCACGCGGCTGGGGGGCAAGCTGCTGCGCATCCTCCCCACCAACAGCAACCCCGACGGCTATCTGACGACCGGCAATCCCTTCGACACGGCCTCGGGCGCCTGGAAGTGTGGCCCGCCCACCCATCCGCCGCCGCCCCTGTCTGGGTCGGGCAGCGGCCCATGTCGCGAGATATTTGCTTATGGGTTCCGCAACCCGTTCCGCTTCGCCATTCAGTCGACTGGCCCCGCCACTGGCATCCCATACGTCGGCGACGTGGGCGGCGGCGCGTGGGAAGAGTTGGACCAGGTCCTGCCGGGCGGCAATTTCGGTTGGCCGGTGCGCGAGGGCCCCTGCCCGAGCGGCGTCATCTGCCAGCCGCCCTACCAGCCCGCGGCCGGCATGCTCGACCCGGTTTATGCTTATTCGCATACCACTCTCGGCGGCGGGGCGGCCATTATCGCCGGCGATTTTTACACCGGCACCCTGACACCCTATCCGTCGCAATACTGGAACAACTTTTTCTTCGCCGATGTGGTCAGCGGCTGGATCCGGCGCCTCCGATACAACTCCGGCACCGGCCTGTGGAGCCCTCCCGAGCCCTACTTCGCCACCGGCGGCGCCGGCATCATCGATATGCGCATGGGCTCGGATGGCAGCCTGTACTACCTCGATTTTCCGACCGATGAATCGGCCGCCAGTGAGCTGCGCCGCATCCGCTACCAGTCAGGCGTCATTTCCACGCCGGTGGCGCAGTTGAGTGTCAGCCCGCAGGGCGCGGCGCCCGGGCAGTCATTCACCTTTTCTGCTCTCGGGTCATATGACCCGGACAACAACCTTCCCCTCACTTACAACTGGGATTTCGGTGATGGCGGCCTCGTCGTTGGCGGCAGCCAGGTCACCGTCACGCACACCTACGCCGGCGGCCCGCCCGCGGCGCTGACGGCCACGTTGGTCGTCGTCAACAGCCTTTTACAGCCATCGCTCCCCGTCTCGGTCACGGTCTATCCCAACGACCCGCCGCCCACTGCCACCATTATCCTGACCAATACCACCGCCTCCGGCCGCGGCCTGTATTACGCCAGCGACAATTGGGCCTTTGGCGCGAGCAATGCGCGTGACGGCAGCGGTCAGCCGATCCCGCCTGATCACCTGACCTGGGCCGTGCGCTTTCAGCACCAACTGCACTGGCACCCTTTCCTGTCCGGCATTGTTGGCGCCTCTGGCACCTTTGTGCCTTCCACCACCATCGAAACCGACCCGATGCAGTGGTATCGCGTCATCCTGTCTGTGCAGGATGCCCTCGGCCAAATAACGACCATCTGCCGCGATGTGCTCCCGGCTACGACAACCATCACCCTCAACACTAACCCGCCCGGCGGCCTGGCGACCGTGGTGGGCTGGGGCACAAATCCCGGCCCGTGGTCGGTCTTCCGCGTGGTTGGCATGGCTGTTGGGATCACGGTTCCGTCGCCGCAGCAGCTTGACGGTCAGTCTTACAACTTCGCCTCGTGGTCAAACGGGGGGCCCCAGAGCCAGAGCATCACGGTGCCATCGGCGGGTGGCATCTATACCGCCTCTCTTACCGCCGCCTCGGCCTCGGCGCTGCCCTCCAGTTCGCCCACCGCTACCCCCAGCAGCACGCCCACGGGTACCCCCACCAGCACCCGAACGGCTACGTCCACCAGCACCCGAACGGCCACCTCTACCGGCACCGGAACCGCTACCTCTACCGGCACCAGAACGGCTACCTCTACCGGCACCGGAACGGCTACCTCTACCGCCACCGGAACCGCCCTCGCCACCAACACCTCGACGCCCACTCAAACCAGCACCCCGACCCCCACTTGCACCGCAATACCGAATTTAAACAGTCATCTCAACTTTTTGCCTATTATTTCGGGTTCGGCGGCCGGCTCAATCCGATCATGGCTCCCGGGGATGAACTAACCCGCGAGGTTGCTTGCCTGCGCACTCTCTACCCCAATATCTACCTTCACGGCCTCGGGGGCAGGTGCTATCGTGGAGTTCGCATGGGCAACGGCCTTGGCCGTCCAGATGCCAATTCAAACCATTACGTTTATTTGACTTATTCTTCGCCGGGCCACGCTAAGCTAATTCTGGTGGTGGCCGTGAACCAGTAGGTTTTGTAAGGTCGGTTTTTGTATGCTTATGACTGAAACATCACAGTTGAGCGAGCGCCAAAGCCTGCAGCGCCTCTATGAACCAATCATGCAGAGTGCCAGGCCCGGTGACGTGCTGTTCTTTATATCCGACACCACTAAACCCGCCTGCGGTAATTATCTTTCTCGCGTATACCGCGGTTGGCTGGGCTTCAATTGGAACGACGCCTCCAATTGGCATACTACTCTTTACGTCGGCGCTAAAAAAGAGAGCAAAGGGGGCAAATACCGCCCCTATATCATTCATTCTCACCAGGCTGGCACCACGGAAAACCTGGTTCCCCCCGGGTTTATGCTCTCCAAACGGCAAAACGGCCAAACGCAAAGCGGCCGGATTGAGATTCTTCAAAATCCCAACTTGGATGACGGTCAGCGGGAAAACATTGTCCAATATTGCCGGACACAGTTAGGCAAACCGTTCGACGATGATGAACGCTGGTCCCGGAACCTGGTGACCTATGTGCTGGGTCTAAAATCCCTCCCCAGGGACTCGGCCAAGGTCTCGTGTCACGGCCTGGCTTTTGAGGCCTATGCGCGCGCGGGCCTGTCCTTTCCACATCAATTGAGCACGGCCCCCAACCTCCTCGGCCGGCTTTTCGGCCACCCGCTCGGCCATCCTCCCGATCGGGTTGATCTGCGGTCCAACTATTTGCGTGACCATCAGCTCTATCAGAACCCGCTCTTTGAGGTGGTGCTGGCCCTATCCGGCGGCGGCCACAGCATTCGCGAAACGAAAATAGAACGCTATCCCGGAAAATATTCTTGGGATGCCGCCCTGCAGAAAGCTTATGGTTGTTCGGTAGCGCCTCAGCACCAGACCGCTAGCCGAGATACTTTGGCCGTGGCCGGCTGATGAAAGCCGAGCGGCGCGCCTAACCTCCTCACTCCGGATCAACCCCGGTTTTTGCCCGCGGGCCATGGCGTGGCCGCTGTTCGACACCTGTCTGCGCGTTCGCTGAGCTGGCAGTGGTGTTGCGCCACCGGTTTTTAGGTCGAATAGATGGAATCCCAGGCCTGATAAACGCGCTGCCAATCGTAGTTTTGCTCCACATTCAGGCGCCCGGCAGCCGCCAGACGGGCCGCCAGGCCGGCATCCCGCAAGATCGTCACGACAGCCCGCGCGAAGTCGTCGGGCGTGTCGGCAATCAGAATATTTTCACCCTGCTGGTATTGCAAGCCCTCCGCGCCGATCGTGGTCGAGACGACCGGCAACCCTTGAGCCCAGGCGTCTAGAATCTTCACCCGCATCCCGCCGCCGGACCGCAGCGGCACAATGAATACCTGGCTGCGCGCCCAGAATGCCTCGGTGTCCTCCACATAACCGGGCGCTTCGATGAAGTCGGCCACCTCCGGCCGCTGCAAACTCTGCGGCGGCTGGCGGCCAATCGCCAACAGCCGAGCCCCTGGTTCGCTGGCGCGAATGGCCGGCAGAATGGATTCGGCAAACCAACTCAGTCCTTCGGCGTTCGGGGGCCAGTGCATGCCTCCCAAAAACAGGATGCCGGGCGCGGCGGCCCGTGCCTGCGGGGTGACGGCCCGCGTGTCGATACAAATGGGAATGACCCTGAAAGAAGGCTGGTGACCGGTGGAATAGAGCTGGCCCAAAGCCTGGCGGTCGGCTTCAGTCACCGTCACCACCTGGTCAAATGCCAGGCAAGCCCTGGCCTCATAGTGCGCCATCTGGCGCGCCTCCCGCCGCCAGCCAAACCGCAGCAGCGGATTGCTGGCGCCGGCGGCCAGCCGGCCAGGGATGAGATACACCGCGTTGTGCTGGTCGAGGACCAGCCGCGGCCTGGCGCGGCCGCCAGGAACGCCCGCGCCGGCCGCCAACGCGTAGGGCGCCATCCAGAGTTGGTCGGCGTGGATGGCGTCGAAAGGCGTTTCGGCGCACAGGCGCCGCACCAAATTCGACATTTCTAATACGTGATCGCGGGCCATCAGCACGGGCTCACCGCTCAGGGCGCTGCGGCCGATGGCGGCTGCGTTTCGCCACGCCGAGCGCCGCATCGGGCAGGGGGCCACCTGCGCCACCACGGTGCGCAGATGGTTGAGCGCCTCAGGCGGGTCGCTGTCGCGCACAAAAGTGGCCAGCGTAACGCTGTGCCGCTGGGCCAGGTGGCGCAGCACGTAGTAGCTACGCACTTTAGGCCCGGCGTCCAGCGGATATGGCAGAACTTGAGACAAAAAAAGGATCTGCATGGCTAAGTTAATTCGTAATCGTTGCTAACATGTTTTTTGACGCGCCCACCACACTTTTTCGGCTGGATTACGCCGGCGAGTAGAGCAACCCCAGCCGATCGTGCACGGCCAACCAGAGGGGGACCACCCGATGAATATGGGTTCTGGCATTGTCCACCAACTAGTAGATACGGCCGGAAAAGCCGCCAGCAACGCGGTCAGAAAGGCCAGAAAGTGGAGGCCGCGCTTGTGTGCCACCCGTTGTCCGCGCGGTTCGCCCACCGGCGCATTTGAACGGCAATGCCGGCGTCGTGGCGCGTTAGGGTCCCATCCGCTGTCAGTAATTTTAGCAAGACTTTGCGTTCCGCCCAAGTGGTCGTGAGCGCCTTATCCCGAGCGGGCAGTTCATTCTGTTTCCAGATGATCGACTCGATATGCCCTGCCAGTCAAGACTTCTGGTCAGCCCGGGCATGAGCCACGGCGGGCCGTTCCCCGCCACCGGCCAGCCTGCGGCGCTTCACCGCCGTCGGCATCCCCGGCAGCCTGCTGCGCTTGGCCGCGCTGCCCAGCTACGACGCCGTGCGCGAGCCGCGGCTGCCGGCCGAGTTGCGCGACCGCAACCCGAACGGCATGCGGCGGCGAATCGATGGCGAAGTGGACGCGCGGCGACGTGCCGGTGACGGGTGCGTGACGCGAAACAATTCCGCGCTACTTGCGCTGGCAACGGTTCGAACGCGCTTCACGCAAAGCAAACACCGCTGATCGTTCGATCAGCGGTGTTTGCTTTGCGGATTCGGAATTTGAACTCATGACCCGCGCATTAGCGGCTGCTCGCGGCCGGCAGGCGCAATCACCGCCCCCGCCAGGCTATACCGGTTCAGACGTCACATAGATCAGCGCCGAGCCCTCCAGCACGCAGATTTCCGGCCGCAACAGCATCATAGCCGTTTTGGGGTAGGGGGCAGTGAACACCTCCAACTCTTCCAACGTGTGCAGATCCAGCACCTTGCCCATCTCGGTGCCACCCGGAACGATGGTGCCCACGGCCTCTTCGCGCAGCGTCGGGACAAAGATGCCGCCCATGCGGGAGCGGACCGCCTCGGTCCTGCCGACGTCGATGGCTTTCTTGGCCGGGGCAGGCGGGTTGGCCAGGGCCAGCACGCCCAGGTTGTGCAGGACTCGTTCGAGCCCGGTGACGATCCGTCCGCACCACAGCAGCTCGTCTTTCGAGCGGCCGCCCATTTCAATGTTTGTGACCTTGATGCCCAGTGGTTTGGCGTAGCTGGTCAGGCCGCCCGGCTTGTGCGGCGCGTTGGAGATGAATGGCGCCCCCATATCCTCAGCAAGGCTCTCCGAGCCTTCGAACCGCTTGACAAAGGCATTTACGCACCAGCTGCCGCCGCCGTGCAGGTCCAGGATGACCTGGCTGTCGGTCAATAGCGGGGTGATGGCGGCCGCCACGCGCTCGGTATGGGAGCCGTCCGCGTTGCCCGGGAAGCAGCTGTCCAGGTCGTAGCCATTGGGAGAATCAATCCACGAATTGCGGGCGTTCACCTCGGCGGCCAGCGCGTTGGCGGTAAAGATCACGCGCAGGCGGCCTTTCAGCTCGGCCGGCGCGTGCTGCAGCAAGGCTTTGATCGCCAGGGCGGACCAGGGGCCCTCGTCCCCGTGCGTGCCGGCCACCAGCGTCACGCGCTGGCCTTCCGTCCCGACTTCACCGTACACCAGCGGGATCGTCCGGCCCGCCGCGTGTCCTGAGAGCTTGATCTCGTGCCACTCCAAAGCTTCGTACAGAGTTTTCATGCCATTCTCCTTGTCGTCTCTATTCCGTCCCGCCAGGACGATCAGTCCTGGTTGAAGTCCGGGTAGCGGTCATACCAGTCTTTGCGGAACTTGAAATCGTCTGGGTAGAGGGTGACTTTTTCCGGCGCGAAATCAAACGCGTAGCCTTCCCGTTTGACCGTGAGCGCAATCGGCCCGGCGTCAAAGCGATAGCCGCTGAAACGAGTGGTCGGCTGATTCAGCAGCCAGACAAAGCCCTTGCCCAATTCGGCCGGGTCGGCCCATTGGTATTTGACAATGTGCGGCAGCCGGTCATATTCTTCCCAGGTGATATCCGTGGGCTTGACCCCCGCGCCGGGGCCCATGGTATTGATCGCTATGTTGTACTGCGCGGCTTCGAGCGCGACGGCCTTCACAAAGCCTTCCTGGCCGTGCTTGCCCGTGCAGTAGGTCGCCTCGCGCTTGAAGCCGCGCACGCTCGACCCGCTGGCGATCCCGATGATATGTCCGCCGCCCTGCGCTTTGTAGACGTCCCACGCGGCCCGGGTGGCATTGAAGATTCCCCCCAGGCTGATGCGCAGCTGCCGCCACCAGGATTCTTCCGACGTGTCCTCAAAGTGGATGAGCGGCATCGCCACTGCATTCTGCACGATCCCATCCAGCCGGCCCCAGCGCTTCACCACTTTCTCCACCGTGGCCGTAAAGGCGGTGAGATCGCTCACGTCCAGGTGCTCGACCATCACCTCCGCTCCATCGTTCACCAGGTCCGCCTCGGCGCGCGCCAGCTCGGCGTCGTTGATGTCGCTGATGCACACCTTCGCGCCGGCCCGGCCCAGCGCCCGGCTCACGCCCCAGCCAATGCCGCGGGCGGCGCCGGTGACAATCGCTACTTTACCCTCGAGCACCATTGATCGCCTCCTCACTTGGTTGGGATGAGTCGACAGCCACGCCGAACGAGATGGATTGTCGCCCTGAGCGCCTCACTCAGCACCGTGTGAAACCCGGCCGTTGGCGCGCGAAGGGCCTCGGGCGGTGGGTCATCCCCTATCTTTGACTCTCCACTACAGCGGCAGATTTACCCAGCGGTGCTCGCGGTGTGACTGCGCCGCGGCGTTGATGATTTCCTGCACCCGGGCGCTCTGCGCGAAATTGCCCTGGTTGGTGTCGCCGCCCTGGACGATCTCCTCCAGGAAGTTCTGTACCAGGCAGCCATAATAGACCGTGTCCCAACTGTCGGTCTTCTGGTAGCCCGGCGGGAAAAACCGCAGCGGGATTTCAACCTGGACAAACTCCACTGCGTCCGGCGTGGCGCGCTTGAGGGTCTGAATCTCACCAAATTCTGTCACCAGGCGCGCGATCAGCGCGCCTTTCGAGCCGTAGATGCGCGCCTCAATGCCCGGGTAGTTGCCCACGGTGACAAAGCTGGATTGCAGCGAGAACAACGCGCCGTTGTGGCACTCGCCCATGAAAATGTCCGCGTCGTCGATATTGATGCGCTCGCGCTCGCTGTCCAAATTGGTGCGCCGGCGATAGGGCACCATATTCGCCATCACACCCACCAGTTGCTTCAGGTCGCTGCCCACCAGCTCCAGGCCGATATCGATCGTGGGCGCCCCGTAGCCTTCCAGTGACGCGACTTCAATGCCTTCGCGCGAGAAGTCGCTGCCCATGACCGGCTCGCCCACCGGCCGCACCTTGTGAATCCGCTTATCGGCCGGATTGTCCGGGTTGAGCCATTGTGAGTTTTGCTCGTAGCCATTAAACACATACGGTTCGCCCACAAAGCCTTCGCGCAGCATCTCAAACATATACTGGACGGCCGGCGCGTAGCGGAAGGTCAGCCCGACCTTGGTTTTGACGCCCTTGGACAGGGCCAGGCGGTGCGCTTCCTGCACCCGCTTGTAATTGTGCGCGACGGGCTTTTCCACCAGCACGTGCTTGCCTTCCTGCAGCGCGGCGAAGGTCAGGATCTCATGGTTGTCGCCATGGTCGTCGCGGGTCACCACATCCACCAGGTCAATGTCTCGACGCGCCAGCACTTTCTCGTAGTCGGTCTCAATTTCGGGGATGTTGAACATCCTGGCTTTTTGCTCGGCCAGCTCGCGGTCGAGGTCGCACAAAACCACCACCTGGCTGAGCGGCGAACGGGTGAAACCTGGCAAATGGGCGGTCGTCGACCAGCGGCCGGCGCCAATCACGGCCACGCGCAGTTTCTCTGTCACAGTTTGTCTCCTCGGGAATTCGGTGGGTGCCAAGCGGCAAAATCAGCCGCGGTCACTCGGGCGATTGCGCCCGGTGACCCAATCGTAGCGCGGGTCGTCATCCACCACTGGGCCGGCAAACCGGGCGCCTACGCCTGTCCCGCCGTCCACGTGGATGACAGTCCCGGTAATAAAGCTGGACGCGTCGCAGGCCAGAAACATCACGACGTTGGCCACTTCGTCGGGCGTGCCGGGGCGGGCCAGCGGCATGGCGGGAATGCGGGCCCGCAGCGCCTGTTCCATCGCGGGCGGCAGCGGGCGCGGCTGGGTGTCGATCAGCCCCGGGCTGACCGTGTTGACCAGGATGTTGTGCGGCGCCAGCTCGATCGCCGCCACCCGGCTGAAGCTCTCCGTCGCCGCTCGGCTGGAGGCATAGGCCGCCGCGCCCGGGCCGCCGCGCTGGCTGGCCCCGGATGAGAAGTTGATGATCCGGCCGCCGCGCCCGCCGGCGATCATGGCTTTGGCGGCGGCCTGCGTCATCAGAAACGTGCCCCGGCAGTTGACGGCATAGACGGCGTCCCACACCTCCAGCGTTTCTTCCAATAGCGCGGTGTGCGGTGCGACCGCGGCGTTGTTCACGCACACGTCCAGATGGCCCCAGCGCTTCAGCGCGGCCGCGACGATGGCTTCAGCCCCGTCGGGCGTGCTCACATCCGCGGCCAGCGCTATCACTTCGGGGAAGGGGGCGCACGTTTCGGCCAGCCCGGCCGCGTCGCGGTCGGTGGCCGCCACCCGGGCGCCCTGGGCCATGAAGGCTGCCACCATCGCCCGACCCACCCCGCGCGCGGCGCCGGTGATGATCACGACCTTGTCTTCTAAATCGTAACGCATGTCCGCCTCTCCCTCAGAATAATACGCCGTCATCGGCGGCGCCCAGCATGGCCTGGCGAATGAGCTTGATTGGAATCAGGCCAAAGGTCATGAAACGGTCGTTGAATTCCTGGAGCGAGAAGGCGGCGCCCTTGAGCGCCCGGTAATCGTCGCGCAACTTGCGCACCATCTCGCCGCCGATGTAGTAGGTCAGATGGGTTGGGTAATAGATGGCCCGGTCCAATATGCGGTAGGCGTCCTCGCGCATGCGGCCGGATATTTCTACCATCCAATCCGCGGCGGCCGCCAGTGTGCGCCGCTCCAGGTGAATTTCAAGTCCGGCGATGGCGCTGACGATCATGCTGCGTTTGGATCGCAGGGCGGCATACCGATAGAGCGGATCCTGCGGCCCATAGATCTCATCGACCAGCATGTACTTGCCATACTCCGCCCACCCGTCTGAGTTGGAATCCGAGTCGTGATCCTTGCTGGCGCGCAGGGGCACCCGTTTCTCCAGGTAGAACTGGGTGTGATGGCCGGGATAGGCCTCATGGCTGAACAGCAGCCGCATCGAATACGGATTGAAATCCCCCAACTGCGTCGCCACCTGCTCGGGCGTCCAGTCCGGCTGGGGCAGGTTTATGGCCATGTAGGCTTCGGTGGCCACGGTTTCGAACGGTCCCGGGGTAAGCATCATGGCGCCGGCGCCGGCGTAGGAGGGCATTTTGCTGACGATCACCTCCGACAATTCCGGTGGCACTGTCACGAGTGCGTAGTTGGCCAGGTTCGCGCGCAGTTCGCTGAGGGTGTCTTGCGCCACGGACATCAAGCTCTCGCGGGACGGGTGATTGGCCCGCAGGCGTTCTTCCATCTCTTTTTCGGTCGCCCCGGCGGCCAGCACTTTCAGATCCGTTTCGCACTGTCCCAGGTCGTGATACAGGCGTTCCAAGATTTTTTGAACGGGGACGTCGATCATTTCTTCCACATCCAGGATGGCTTGAACGCCGGCCTCGCCGACAGCAAAATTGCCCTGGGAGCGCGGCAGCAGCTCGTCCCGCAGGAAGACCACGAACCGGTCTAGCTCCTCCAGCACGATCTGATTGGCCTGCTGAAATTCCTTGAGTAGCGCTCGGTCTGACACCGGCTCAAACTCTTTAGGAATCTCGGTAAAGAAGCGTTGGGCCCCCTGCATGTAGCGGATGGCCTGTTCGGTGTAAACCGCCGGCGGATTGACCAGGTTGGCGCGGGCCGCCTGCAGCACCGCCGGCACGTCTTGTTCCCGGGCGATGACCGCACGCAGCCGGTCCTCCAGCGGCGCGAAGCTGCGGCTGACAAGATTGAACAGCCCCTCGGTGATGGTGTCCTTGTAGAAGAGCGGGTTATTTTCCCAGAAGCGCCAGCTCTCGATCCAATAGATCTCGCGTTTCATGCGGGTGGTCAGCACGGCGTGGTCGAGCGCATGTTCCTGGTCCAGGCTGGCGGGATTGATCAGGGCCACCTGGGCCTGAACGGCCTTCATCCGGCGCAGGGTTTCTTCGATCTCTTCCCGCCGATAGTGCCCCAGGCTATTGTCAAATTGATGCAGCCCTTGCCGGGTGGCGTGGACCGGGTGGTAGGTGTAATAGATATCGAAGAATTCTTCGGACAAACGGTCATACGCGGCTTCAGTGCTGCCTGGCTGATCCATCGTGTGGCTCCTGGTTTCTGGGCGAACTGCCCGCTATTGGTTGGTGGACGGGCGCTGGCCGCTACAGCCGGAGTTCCTTGCCCGGCTCGACCAGGTGACAGGCGACCGTATGACCCGGCCCCATCTCGCGCAGTTCCGGCGTCTCCTGGGCGCAAATGTCAATCGCCAACGGGCAGCGCGTCCGAAATCGGCAGCCCGAGGGTGGATGAACCGGGCTGGGCACATCGCCTTCCAGGATAATGCGAGTGCGCGTTTCCTCCACCCACGGGTCGGGGACGGGCACGGCCGACAACAAGGCCTGTGTATAGGGATGTAGCGGATGGGTGTACATATCATCCACCGTGCCGAGCTCGACAATCACCCCCAGGTACATGACGGCCACACGATTGCTGATGTGCCGGACCATGGACAGATCATGCGCGATGAACAGGTAGGTCAGCCCGAATTTCGCCTGCAGCTCTTCCAGCAGGTTGATCACCTGTGCCTGGATCGACACATCCAGAGCCGAGATGGGCTCGTCACACACAATAAAATCCGGGTTGAGCGCCAGGGCGCGCGCAATCCCCACTCGCTGGCGCTGCCCCCCCGAAAACTCGTGCGGATAACGGTTACGATAATCCGGGCTCAGGCGCACCGTGTTGAGCAGGTCCGCAACGCGGTCCTTGATTTCTTTCGGATCACCCACGCCGTGCACCCGAAACGGCTCACTGATAATCTCATTCACGGTCATGCGCGGGTTCAGGCTGGCGTAGGGATCCTGAAAGATCATCTGCATGCGTCGGCGCATGCGCCGCAAGTCGGTGCCCTGCAGCGTGCCCAGATCAATGCCATCTAGGAAGACTTGCCCCGAGGTGGGCCGGTAGAACTGCAGGATTGTCCGGCCGGCGGTGGATTTGCCGCAGCCCGATTCGCCGACAAGGCCAAAGGTCTCCCCTTTGCGAATTTCGAACGAGATCCCATCCACGGCATGCACCGCCGCCACCTGGCGCTGCAAGATTCCGCGCAGGACGGGGAAGTGCTTGACAAGCTTGTCGACTTTGAGCAGGACCGGCTGGTCAGACACTGCGGGCTTTCCCTTCTTTAACATCCCACCAACAGGCCACTCTGTGGCCCGCGCCGATGTCCACCAGCGGCGGATTCTCCGACCAGCAGCGGTCCATGGCGTAGTTGCAGCGCGGGGCGAAGGGACAGGCCACCGGCTGCTGCACCAGCAGCGGCGGGCGGCCCTGGATCGCGGCCAGCGGCTGGCGCTCGCCAATATCCACGCGCGGCAGGCTGTTCAAAAGCCCCAGCGTATAGGGGTGCGTCGTGTTCCTGTACAGCTCTTTCACGGGCGCTTCTTCGATGATGTACCCGGCATACATCACAATGACCCGCTGAGCCAGGCGAGCCACCACCCCGAGATCATGGGTGATCCAAATGATCGACATCCCAAACTCATCCCGCAGGCGTTTGACCAGGTCAACGATCTGCGCCTGGATCGTGACATCCAGGGCGGTGGTGGGCTCGTCCGCGATCAGGATTTTTGGGTTGCACGACAGGGCAATGGCAATCATCACCCGCTGGCGCATGCCGCCCGAGAATTGGTGAGGGTAGTCTCCCAGGCGCTTGTCCGCCTCCGGAATACCCACCAGCTGCAGCAGCTCAACCGAGCGTTTCCGGGCCTGGCTCTTGGTCAGACCTTCGTGCAGCATTAAGGGCTCGGTCAGGTGTTTTTCAATCGTCAAGACGGGATTCAACGAGGTCATCGGATCCTGGAAGATCATGGAGATCTGGCGGCCGCGCACCTGGCGAATCTCCTCTTTGCTCATCCGGATCAGATCCCGGTCATTGAAGATCGCTGTCCCGCTCTCGATCCTGCCGGGCGGTTGAGCGATGAGCTGCAGGGCCGACAGCATGGTCACACTCTTGCCGCAGCCGCTTTCCCCAACCACCCCCAGGGTTTCGCCTTCTTTCAGATCAAAGCTGACCCCATTGAGAGCATAGATGGTGCCCTCTGGCGTGTAGAAGCGCGTCACCAGGTCGTTCACCTTGAGGATTGATTTTCGATTATCCGGGGAAGCCATACGCTCTAATTCTCCTGAGAGCCATTCACGCTGGAGCGGCGGGGTGAGACTCGGCCGCTGCCTAGTAATACCGTTCCGGAATCAATACGTTGCGCAGCGGTTCGCCCCGCACGAACCGGCGCAGGTTATCGCAGAACATGTCGGTCAGGCGTTCATTCTCCCGGTCGCTGGTGCTGGCCGAGTGGGAGTTAACGAGCACATTGTCCATCTTCCAAAACGGGCTGGACTCTGGCAGAGGCTCTGCATTGAAAACATCCAGCGCGGCTCCGCTCAGCTTTCCCGAACGCAGCGCTTCCACCAGCGCCGGCTCGTCGATGACCGCGCCGCGCGCAATGTTGATCAGGTAGGCACCCCGACGGAGCAGGCCAAGCTCGGCCTGGCCGATCATCTTTTCGGTCTTGGGCGTATGCGGCACCGCCAGCGCCAGGACATCCGCCAGCGGCAGCATCTCGTGCAGCCGCTCCGGCGGGAACAATTGATCGACGCAATCCGGGACCGACTGCGCATGAGTGCCGATCACCCGCATGCCCAACCCGCAGGCCATCCGCGCGAGTTCCGTTCCGATATGCCCCAGCCCCACGATGGCCAGCGTTCGGCCCTCCAGGTCCGTGCCAGCGAACCGTTCCCAGTGCCGGCGCTGCTGGTTGCGGAGCATGCCCAGAGCGTTCTTATAATGCATCAGCATGGCCATGATGCAGAATTCGGCCAATGGGCGGGCGTGAATCCCGCTAGAGGTGGTAAAGATCGTATTGGGCAGGCGGGTGTCATAGCCGTAGCGCTTGACGAACTGGCCGATGCCGGCGCTGCTGGCCTGGACCCAGCGCAGCTGCGGCGCGAGTTCGGGCAAATCCGGGCGGTGCGAGTAATCAAAATCAAACAGGATATCGGCCTGACCCAGCAGTGCGTACCAGCGGGCTTGCTGCTCAGGCGTGCGGTCTGGCACGCCGTAGTGATCGGCCGGGTAGGCGGGGACCGCCAACAAACTGGGCTCATAAATGACTTCAAGCCGCTTGTCGACCTGGCGGATGCGCTCAACATGCTCTGGCTCTAGATAGCTGGCGATGAGCACTTTGTAAGTCTTGTCGTTCGGTTCCACGCTATTGGCCTTTCGTCTTTTTTGTGTCGCGGCAATCAGCGCTGCGTGTCTACACGGCCGCTGGCTGCCCCGCCTGGCGGGCGGAGCGGTAGAGGGCCTCGATCACGCGCATATTGGCGGCGGCCTCCGCGGCTGCGTAGCGCGGAGCGGTGTCGTGCCGGATGCAGTCGGCAAAATGCTCCACCATAATTCGATATTCGTCGGCCCCTTGGATCGTGTGCGCGCGCCTCTCACCGCGCCCACGGATCTCGTCCAGCACCACGTCCTCCGCGCCCGGCAAGAACGCCGCGGACACGGACAGACAGGCCTCCGTCCCCGAGAGTTGGTATTCTTCGCGCCGCGCCAGGGTCAGCGCGCAATCGAATTGGGCCAACAGTCCGTTCGCGAAACGCAGCGTGCCCAGCAACTGCTCGTCCACGCCGCTCTGGCCCCAGACCGCAACGGCCTGCACTTCGACTGGCTCGGCCCCGGCGGCGGTGCGGCTGAGGTTGACGCAGTAGCAGCCGACGTCCATCAGGGCCCCGCCGCCCAGCTCCGGCTTGAGGCGGATATTGTCCGGGCGGGTCAACCTGAACGTGAACGCGCTATGGATCAGGCGCAGGTCGCCCACGGCGCCGGCGCGCAGCCGTTCCAGGACCATCTCCGTGCGCGGGTGAAAGCGATACATGAAGGCTTCCATCAGCTTGACGCCGTGCTGGCTGGCGGCCGCGTCCATTTCCAGACATTCCGCGGCGGTCAAGGCCAGGGGCTTCTCGCACAAAATGTGTTTCCCCATTTCGGCGGCGCGGATGGTCCATTCCCGGTGCAAGCTGTTGGGCAGCGGAATGTAGACCGCTTCGATGTCATCGGCTTCCAGCAAGGCCGCATAGCTGTCGTAGACTCTGGCAATGCCCAACTGGGCCGCAAACGCCTCACCCTTCGCCCGATCGCGGCTCGCCACAGCCACCAGTTCGCCGTTGTGCGAAGCCTGGATCGCCGGGATGACCGCCGCCCGCCCAATGTTGGCGGTGCTCAGGACTCCCCAACGAACTTTTTTATTGGCCACCGCATCTGCTGCCATGATCAAAAACCGCCGGCCTGGCCGGCCCGGCGCGGATCGGCGCTGCTGTTGAGCAATCCGCTGGCTGGTTCGCGCCAGCAGATCTGGAAGGAGCCCATGTTGTAGTCATACATAGGCAAGGGTTGAATCTGGATACCGTATTTCAAAAGGCCAGCCACCACCTCGGCCGGCAGCCGGCTCTCAATTTCCAAAACGTAGTCATCCCGCAGCGGATCCATTCTGGGCAATACGCTGGCTTCATACGGATCCATGCCGTAATCGAGGATGCTGGACAGGACCTGCGGGATCGTTCCGTACACGTTGCCCGGTGTGCCCAGCGCCAGCCAGGGCTGCCCGCCCTCCAGCACGAACGTGCTCCCGACAATCGATTTGATCCGGCCGCCGCCCGTGAACCAGCCGGCGATGTCATCCGTCAGCCCGGCGCGGGCGTGGCTGCCAACCATGGGGACGCCGTCAACCACGCTGCCGGGAATGCCGCCGCTCTGCAGGGTGTTCATCATCTGCACCCAGTTTCCCTGCGTGTCCACCAGGCTCAGCTCACAGCTGCCGGCCGGTGAATGCGCCGGCCCGGCGCCGCCCGTGGGCAGCCCGGCTGCCACGAGCGCCGGCCGGCCCGCCGTGAGGGCGACATGCTGGCTTAGATCCACGCGCGGCCGGCTGCGCCGAATAATCTCCGCCACCTGCCGGTGGTAGTCTGGCGACAGCCACACCTCCACTGGCACATCAAACATCAGCGGGTCCTGCAGCAGCCCCATCTCCCAGTGCGCCCGGCGCAGGGCATGCGCCATCAGGTAAAGCGTCTCGGCGGAGGCCGTGTAATGGCCCATGCCTTTCAAATCAAAGTTGCTCAGGATGCCCAGAACCAGGGCCGTGAAAACGCCGGTCCGCTCCGGGGGGCTGAACTGCACGATCTCGCGGCCGGCATGCCGGTACCGCAGCGGCTCCTGCCAGCGAGGAGGAATGGCGGTCATATCGGCCAGCTGAATCGGCCAGCCCAGCCGGTTGGCTTCTGCCACGAAATGCCTGGCCCAGTCGCCCTGAGTGAAGTACTGCGGGCCCTGTTCAGCACAGTTGCGCAGGGTTTGCGCCAGGGCCGGGTTGAGGAAAAGCTCGCCGACTTCCGGCACAAAGCCCTGAGGCGTAAACAGCTCGCGGCCCGATGGAAAATAGGTCAAGAAGCGCAGCTCTTCCTGCAGCACCCCATACTCAAATGAAGAGACCCGATGCCCGCGCTCCGCCTGCTCAACCGCCGGCTGGCACAGCTCAAACCAGGAGCGGCTGCCAAACCGGCGGTGCATCGCCTCCAGGGCTGGCATGAAACCCGGGATGCAGGCGCACGGCGCGTGGCCCTCGCTGGCAAAGCGAATACCGATGGGCGGGATCGGGCGGAAGGGGGCCATGTCCGGCACCAGCGTGCCTGTGCCATTGAGCTGGTAAGCTTGACCCGAGGCGGCTTCCCAATACAAGAACTGGATCGAGCCGGTGTGGTTGGTCATGTGCGGCTCAACCACCGCCTGGATCAGGCACCCCGCAATAGCCGCATCAACGGCATTCCCGCCGCTCTGGAGCACCTGCAGCATGGTGTTGGTGACCGCCGGGTGCGAGCTGCTGGCGACCGCATGCCGGCCTTGCGCGACCGGTTTGGGCCCGACCTTAGCGTAATCGTCCATGACTATCCTCGCGGCTTTCTATTCTGAAAGCTTAGCGCCGCTGGGTGGGATCCAGCGCGTCCTGCAGGCCATCGCCGATGAAATTGATGCACAGCACGGTCACCAGGATGGCCAGGCCCGGGAAAATGGTCAGCCAGGGCTTGGAGGCCATGGTGGCCTGTGAGTCGTGCAGCATGTTTCCCCAGCTGGGGGTGGGGGGCTGCACGCCTAAGCCCAAAAAGCTCAAGGCCGACTCGGTGATAATAGCGCCGCCGACGCCGAGGGTAGCGCCGACGACGATCGGCCCCAGGATGTTGGGCAGGATGTGGTAGAAAATAATGTGGCTGTCCCGGGCTCCAATCATGCGCGCCGCGGTAATGAAATCCTGTTGTTTGATGGACAGCACTGATCCCCGCACCACCCGCGCCGTGGCCATCCAGCTCAGGCCGCCAATGACCAGGACCATGATGGGCAGTGACGACTTGGTGAAAGCGCCGATGACAATCAGCAGGGGCAAGGTGGGAATTGAAAAAGCGATATCGGTAAAACGCATCAAGAGGTTGTCCAGCCGCCCGCCGTAGTAGCCGGCCACCGCCCCCATCAGGGTGCCAAAGGCCGTGCCGACCAGCGCCGCGGTCAGCCCGATCACCAGAGAGATGCGCCCGCCATACAACACCCGCGTAAACTGGTCGTGCCCCAGCTCATCCGTGCCCATGAGGTGCTTGAGGCTTGGGGGCTGTCTGGCATTTCGCAGTTCGATGGCATCGAATTTGTAAGGGGCGATCAGCGGCGCTGCGAAGCAAACCGCCAGCAGCAAGCCCAGGACGACAACCGACGCCAAAGCCGGAATATGGCGTCTGAACTGCCGCCAGAACATGGCGCCGGGCGAAAGCGGCTTCAGCCCCAGGTCGTCGGACTGCGCCCGCGGTTTGGGATTACTGGCTTGTGCGGTTAGGGCCATTGAACCCGTCCTGTTACGAATAGACGATGCGCGGATCGAGCCAGCCATAGGCCAGGTCGGCGATCAAATTAAAGAAGACCACCATGAACGATCCCATCATCAAGATCCCCATCATTAAAGGGTAGTCGCGCGAGCCCGTCGCCTGGATAAACAATCGGCCGATCCCCGGCCAGGAAAAGACCGTCTCGGTGATAACCGCCCCGGAAAACAGGCCGGCCAGGTCCAGCGCCATCACGGACACCACTGGGATCAAGGCGTTCTTGACCGCGTGAATCCAGATGATGCTGCGTTCGCGCAATCCGCGCGCGCGCGCTGTGAGGATATATTCCTTGCGAATCACGGTCAGCAGACTGGACCGTACATAGCGTGACCAACCAGCAATATACAGTAATGACAATACGACGCCCGGCAGAATCAGGTGTTTGATCTGGTCCAGGAACGTCGCGTTACCGACCGTCTCGCGCCCGGACGTGGGCAGCCAGCCTAACTTGACTGAGAAGATTAGCTGCAAGATCAGGCCAAACCAGAAGACCGGCATGGCAATCCCCAGAAAGGAAAAACTGGTCCCCAGGTAGTCGAGCCAACTGTATTGCCGGACGGCGCTGAAGATTCCCAGCGGGATGGCGATCA
>JAYTFQ010000264.1:0-3566 GCA_043734225.1 Anaerolineales bacterium
AGCCCGGATTACTTTCGCCTGCGCTACCCGGACCCAGCCACCGGCGAGCTGCGCGACCAGACCGTGCCGGACGAGGTGGCCGCGCCGGTCTGGCGCGCCGTTGAGCTGCTGCGCCAGGCCGGCGCCGAAATCGTCGAGAACGTGCCCATGCCCAACACGCACCTGGCCGTCCCGGCCTATTTCGTCATTTCGCGCGTGGAAGCCGCCTCGAACCTGCACCGTTTTGATGGGGTCAAGTATGGCCACCGCACTGCGGCGCCCGTTTCCGACCTGCACGAGATGTATCGCAAGACGCGCGCCGAAGCCTTTGGCCTGCAGCCCAAGCTGCGCATCCTGATGGGCATGTACGTCTCCGGCGCGCAGTATGCCAAGCAGTATTACCAGCGGGCGCTGCGCGTGCGCACCCTCATCCGCCGCGACTTCGAGGCGGCCTTTGACCCAAACGGCCCCTACCGCTGCGATGTGCTGGCGACCCCCACCACGCCCACCCCGGCCTTCAAGCTGGGCGCCGTCTACGGCGACTCGGTGCTGATGCAGTATGCCGACCTGCTGACCGTGCCGGCCAACCACGCCGGCACCCCCGGCATTTCCGTCCCGGCCGGCCTCAGCGCCGAGGGGCTGCCGCTCGGCCTGCAATTCCTGGCCGCCGACTGGCAGGAAGCCACCCTGCTGCGCGCCGCCGCCGGCTATGAGCAATTGACTGCCGGCGAGGCCTGGCGCTCGGCGAGGCCGGCCATGCTAGCCCCGGCATCCGCCTGACCCAATTACCACCTACCAATTACCCTTTACCACTTAACATGCCCTTCGAACCCGTCATCGGCCTTGAAATCCACGTCCAGCTCAATACCCAGAGCAAGATTTTTTGCGCCTGCCCGGCCGATAGCTGGGGCGCCCTGCCCAACACCAACATTTGCCCGGTGTGCACCGGGCAGCCGGGCACGCTGCCGGTGCTCAACCGGGCCGTGGTGGAAAAGGCCGTGCTGCTGGCCGCGGCGGTGCATTGCGTCGAGATCCAGCCCGAGAGCTTTTTCGACCGCAAGAACTACTTCTATCCCGACCTGCCCAAGGGTTACCAGATCACCCAGTATGACCAGCCCATTGGCCGCCAGGGCTGGTTCGACGTGCCCCTGCCCGATGGATCATCCCGCCGCGTCAGCATCCACAAGATGCACATGGAAGAAGACGCCGGCAAGACTCGGAACGACCCCCTGCGCGGCCTGCGCCTGATCGACATGAACCGCTGCGGCGTGCCGCTGGTGGAGATGGTGACTGGCCCCGATTTGCGCTCGGCCGCCGAGGCCGCCGCCTTCCTGGCCCGCCTGCGCCAACTGCTGCGCTGGCTCGACGTTTCCGAAGCGAATATGGAGCGCGCCCACATGCGCTGTGATGCGAATGTCTCCATCCGCGAAGCCGGCAGCGCGGTCCTGAATCCCAAGACTGAAATTAAGAACGTCAACTCGATTGAAGCGGTCCGCGACGCCATCCAGGTGGAGATTGAGCGCCAGACGCGCGAAGTGGGCGCCGGGCGCCGGGTGGAAGCCTGGACGCTGGAGTGGGACGAGGACACCCAGAGCCTGAAGAAGATGCGTTCCAAGGAGACCGAGGCCGACTATCGCTATTTCCGTGAGCCGGATCTGCTGTCGGTGCGGCTCGACCCGGCCTGGCGCGACGATATCCTACAGCGCTTGCCTGAGCTGCCGCTGGACCGCTACGCCCGCTTCATCAGCCAGTATCATCTGCCGGTCTACGATGCCACCATCCTCACCGAGGAGCGTTCGCTGTCGGACTACTTTGAAGAGGCGGCCCGCCTGTTTGGCGGCGAGCCCAAGGTCATCGCCAACTGGGTCCAGAACGAGGTCCTGCGGCTGCTCAAGGAAACCAACCAGTCCGCCAGCCAGTTGGCTTTTTCTCCCGCGCACCTGGCCGAACTGGCGCGCCTGGTCGAGGATAAAACCATCACCCGCCAGACCGCTGTGGCGGTGATCCCCAAGGTGCTGGCCGGCGGCCAGAGCCCGCAGGCGATTGTGGCCGCCCAGGGCCTGGCGCAGATTTCGGGCGACGACGCCGTGCGCGACCTGGCGCGCCAGGTGGTGGCCGAAAACCCGACCGAGGCAGCGGCCTACCCGGCCAAGCCCAGCCTGCTTAAATGGTTCGTCGGGCAAGTGATGCGCAAGAGCAAGGGCCAGGCCAACGCCCAGTCAGCCGAGCGCCTGCTCAAGGAAATCCTGGAGGCGTAGCGCCGCCTGCCATGATCACCATCCGCCCGGCCACCGCCGCCGATCAGAAGGCCATCCAGGCCATCATCAAGGAAGTCCAAATCAATCCGATGGATCTCAAGTGGCCGCACTTCGTGCTGGCTGTTGACCAGGCGACCGGCGCCATCGTGGGCACCGCCCAGATCAAGCGCCACGGCGACGGCAGTCCTGAGCTGGCCTCCATCGCTACCGTGCCAAGCCACAGGCAACAGGGCATCGCCCATCAGCTCATCAACCACCTGTTGGCCCAGCACCCGGGCCGGCTGTACCTGACCTGCCTGGAGGTGATGGGCCCGTTTTATGAGGAGTTTGGTTTTCGGAAGATTACCATGGACGAAATGACGCCCTACTTCCGCCGGCTGAGCCGCATTGCCGGGGCGCTGAATTTCGCGGGCAAAGAAGGGCGCGGCTTGCTGGTGATGCAGCGCAATTAGGCGAAGGGATTGGCCATGAACCCAAGCACCGCGGCCCTGTTTGTCGAGCAGCACGGCGATCCAGCCCAGCGCGCCCGGCTGCGCTACATTTATTCCGGCCAGGCGCCCACTGACGACGCCGTCCGGCTGGCGCTGGCTGGCCAGCGGCCCGATGGCGGTTGGCAATCCACCTGGGCGCCCGACTACAGCGCCATCGATACCACCTGCTACCAGTTGGCGCGCGCCGAACAGCTGGGCCTGACCGTGGATGAACCCGCGCTCATGCGCGCGCTGCATTTCCTGGTCCGCCGCCAGCAGGCCGATGGCGCCTGGGAAGAGGAGCCCGACCAATCCTCCATGGCGCCGGCCTGGGCGCTGCCCGGAAGCCGCGAGGCCCGCATGTATCTAACGTCCAATAGCGGCTATTGGCTGGCGCGGCTGGCGCCGGCCAGCATGGGCAGCCTGCGCGAGAGCGCCGGGCGCGCCTCCAATTACCTGCAGCTCTATCTGGCAGGGCGCGACCGGCTGCCCAGCTTTTTGCAGGCCGATTGGCTGGCGGCCGGCCTGTGGCAATCGCTGGGCCGCGCCGACCTGGCCAGCCGGATTTATCCCTTTTTGGAAAGCCGCGTGCCCGAGCTGCCGCCGAGCAACCTGGCCTGGCTAATCAGCGCATTGCGCGGCGCGGGCCTGGAGAGCACACATCCGCTGCTGACCGCCGCCGGGGCGCGGCTGGCCGCCTCGCAAGCCGGGGACGGGCGCTGGCCCAGCGGCGAGAGCCCCACCCGCGACACCGATACCACGCTCGATGCGCTCTACGCGCTGAAGCTGACCAGCCTGTTGTAGAATTCCAGTCGAACTGCATGCCGTGGCCAGACACCTGAAGGTTTCTGGCCACGGC
>JAYTFQ010000265.1:0-6801 GCA_043734225.1 Anaerolineales bacterium
GCCAGATGGGCGCTATCGAGATGCGAGACAATTTTGGCCGGCTGTGTCAGACGAGAGTAATAGGCATCTTCCAACTCGAGCAGGCTGGTGTTGACGTCGTTGAGCAGTCCAAACAGCCCGCTGGGCCCGGTATTGATGCGACACGAGATGCGGAAGCCCGGCGTCAACAGATCGACGTGGACACTGGCACGTGATGCAAGCATTCGATTTGATCTCCCCGGGGCAGTGAAACGCCCAGCCCACCACCCTTGCTCCCATTCTATGCGCAAATGGCCGGAAATGAAAAGCCGGGAGCCGCGATGGGAAGGCTATAATGAGCATCCTCATGCGTCGTTTATGGCTGCTGGTGCTTGCGGCGGGTATCCTGGGAATAGCGGCCAACCCGTCGCCAGCCAGTATCACGGTCGTCGCCTCCACCCCGCTTGGGACTGTGACGACCGCGCAGGTAACCCTGGGCAATTTGGGGCAGCCGGCGGTGACCGCCCAACTCTTCGAAGCATTTGCCGCGAGCGGCCGGGCGCAGCCAACGCCGCCCGGCGGCCCGCTGCGCGTGGCCGTGCCCAATTCCCCCGGCCCGATCACGCCTGACCTGCTGGCGGCATTCGCCCGGGCGCCCCAGGCCAGGCAGGACATGCTGATCTTCCTTTCCGAACAGGCCGACCTGAGCGCGGCAGCCGGCATCGCGGATTGGACCGAGCGCGGCGCCGCGGTGGTGGCGGCCCTGCAGCAGCAAGCCACGCTCAGTCAGGCGCCGTTGTTGACGCAACTGCGCGGAGCCGGCTACGCAGCGCGCTCGTTTTGGATCGTCAATGCGATCGAAGTCAGCGGCACTAGCGCCCTGGCCCAGCAATTGGCCGGGCAACCCGGAGTGGCGGTGGTGGCTGCCAACGTGCAGCACACCCTGGCATCGGCCGCGCCCCAGGCTGCCCCAGA
This sequence comes from Anaerolineales bacterium, assembly GCA_043734225.1. Taxonomy (GTDB): domain Bacteria; phylum Chloroflexota; class Anaerolineae; order Anaerolineales; family UBA6663; genus JAYTFQ01. The sequence goes on from JAYTFQ010000265.1 coordinate 934, forward strand.
CGGCGCGGATTTGCCGGCCTGGGGATTGGACCGTATTCGCGCGCCAAGCGTGTGGGCCGACTGGGGCGTGCGCGGCGGCGGTATCACGGTCGCCAATTTGGACACGGGCGTTGCCTATACGCACATGGCCTTGCTGCATCAGTATCGCGGCTGGACCCCCACCGGCGTCAGCCACGACTACAACTGGTACGACGCCGCCGGCGCCAAGCCCACCCTGGCGCCGAGTGACCCCGTCGGCCATGGCACGCACACCATGGGCATCATGGTCGGGGCGGCTGCGGGTGGCTATGGCGCCCTGGGCGTGGCGCCGGAGGCAAAGTGGATTGCCGCTCGCGGCTGCGATGGGGTTTTTTGCGACGACGCGGCCCTGATAGCAGGCGCCCAATGGCTGCTGGCGCCGACCAATCTGGCCGGCAAAAATCCACGCCCGGATTTACGGCCGCAGGTCATCAATAATTCTTGGGGCATGAGCGGCGATAGCCCCTGGTACAGCGGCTATGTGACAGCCTGGAATGCCGCCGGAATTTTTTCGGCGTTTGCCAACGGCAATAACGGCCAGTTGGGTAGCTGCCAGAATAGCCTCGCACCCGGCAATTATGCGCAGAGCTTTGCCGTTGGCGCGACGGACCAGACCGACTTGGCCGCGGCCTTCTCCTCACGCGGGCCGACCAGTGATGGCCGCATCAAACCCGATATCAGCGCGCCCGGGGTGGCGATCCCCTCAACCTGGCCGGACGGCGGCGTCTCGCTGCTGAGCGGCACCTCCATGGCCACGCCTCACGTGGCGGGCGTGGTCGCGCTGCTATGGTCGGCCAATCCCACGCTGATTGGCGATCTTGCCGCCACCGATTTCGTGTTGACCTCCACCGCTCGCCCACGACCAACCAACGAGTGTACCCCCCTTGCAACCTTGCCCAACAATGTTTATGGCTGGGGACGCCTGGATGCCCGCGCGGCGGTGCTGCAGACGCGCGTGGACGTGCCGTGGCTGTCGCTGCCAGCCACACTGACGCTTCCGGCCAACGGCAGCGCCCAATTTACGGTGGCGCTGGATGCGCGCCAGGTGAGCGGGCCCGGGACTTATACCGCGCGCATCCTGGCGATGCACGGCAACAGCCTGACCGAAATTCCGGTGACGTTTACCGTTCAGCCAGCGGCGAACACGGCCAGTGTGCGCGGGCGGCTGACCGACCTATGGCAAGGCGGGGCCGTGTACGGAACCATACGCGTCGGCGACGGCCCGGCAGTACAGTCGGACACCAATGGCTTCTATACGGTCACCGTGCCGTATGCCACCTATCCCCTGACTGCGACAGCGTCAGGTTACTTCAGCACCACGTCGCGGTTGGCCATTAACGCGCCGGCGGCGGCCGACTTTGTGCTGCAGCCGGACCGGCCGCATCTGGAGGTCAGCGCCGGGCCGCTGAGCGCCACGCTGGCCTTCGGCCAGCACGCGCAGGTGCCCATTACGCTGACCAACGCTGGCAGCCAGGCCCTGGTTGTGACACCCAGCGTGCCACCCGCCGATTGGGTACTGGAAGCGGCCGCCGCACCGGCTGGCCCGCTGTTCGACCTCAGCAGCACACTGCCGATCAGTCTGACGGATGACGAAATCTACAGCCTGCCGCTCAATCTGGGCTTTGAAATCCCCATTTATGGCCAACTGGTTGATCAGCTTTTCTTGAGCTCGAATGGCTGGGTGAGTGCCGCCCTGCCCGATTCGGCCAAGCCGCTGGCCAACTGCCTGCCAAACGGCAGCCTGCCGGCGGGATCATTGGCTCCCTTTTGGGCCGATCTTGACCCCGGCGTCGGGGGCCGGGTGCGCTTCGCCCACGCTGACGCGGATACGTTCGTCATCAGCTTTGAGCAGGTGCCCCCCTGGCGGCAGACACCCGACCCGACTGGCCCAACCTATACGTTCCAATTGGTGCTGCGGGCGAACGGTCAGGTGGAATTTCTTTACGGCGCGATGGGGCCGCTGCCGGATCGCTGGAGCGTGGGAGTTTCGTTCGACGCGGCGCGCGGGCAACTGTTGGACTGCTATCGGGACAATCCGGCGCTGTCTGGCACGATGTGGCGGCTGCGGAACCAGCCCGCCAGCGCTCTGTGGCTGGCCAGCAGTCTCGACCGTCTGACTATCCCACCGGGTGAAACGAGGACTCTGTATGCGTTGCTATCCGGATTTGGGTTTGCCCCCTGGCACCTCGACCCGTTCGTGGGTACACTGCGGCTGGACAGCAATGACACGGGACAGCCCAGGGTCGATTTGCGCGCCCAGGCCAGCGTGGGGCCGCCGGCTTATCGAACCAGCCTACCGATCATTTCTCGTTAGGACGAAGGTTTGAGCGGTTTGAAGCCTTCGCCCAGGGCCTCGTGCGCCTGGCCGATAACAACAAAGGCGCTTGGATCCACCTCGTGCACAATGGCCTTGAGCTGGCCGACCTCGGCCCGACTGACCGCGCAGAACAAGATGTGGCGCGGCTGGCCGGAATACATGCCAACGCCGGGCCAGGCGGTCACGCCGCGCTCCAAATCTTTCATTATTTGAGCCGCGACTTCGTCGGGCCGAGCGGAAATGATGGTAGCCGTGCGCACGACGGCCGACCCTTCAGCCGTGACCTCGGCGGCCAGACCGGATACATACAGCGACACCAGCGCATACAGCGCCAGGGTCCAGCTAAACGTCAGGCCGGCCAACAGCACCACTGCGGCATCGGTGATCAAATAACTCTGGCTCAGCGGGATCCCGCGCCATTGGCCCAACAAGCGCGCCAGGATGTCGGTGCCGCCGGAGGTGGCCTGCGCCCGCAGCACCAATCCCAGGCCTACCCCGCCGATCACGCCACCGTAGAGCGAATTCAACACCGGGTCCTGGGTTAGACCGGCCGGCAGCACCTGGCGCAGCGCATCAAGCAGCACGGCATAAGTCAATACCGCCACCACGGTGCGCAGCATGAACCGCCGGCCGCCCAACCCGCGCCAACCAAGGATGAAGAGCGGAATGTTGCCAAGCACGATCATCACGCCAATTGGCCAGCCCGTGTAGCGATTGAGAATTTGAGCGGCCCCGCTGACGCCGCCGGCGGCCAATTGGCCGGGCACCAGGAACAGGTCCATGGCCAGCGCCTGCAGCAGGGCGCCGATCACAATCAGGCCATAATCGCGCAGGCGCGGCCACATGGCGCGGCCTCAGGCCTCACCCGCCGGCGTTGAATCCAATGCAACAATCAAGCTCATTTCATTGGTGGGGGTGAAGCCCAACGCGGCATAAATCGGCCGGCCGGCATCGCTGGCGTGCAGGATCACCATGCGCACGCCATTCTGCCGGCACCAGGCCACGGCGGCCTCGGTGAGGGCCCGCGCCAGGCCGCGGCGGCGGTAGGCCGGCTGCACGTAGACATTGAGAATATTGCCGCGCCGGGGCTCCACATGCCACATGTGCGGCGGCCAATCCATGATCCACAGGCCCGCCCCGGCCACCACCTGGCCGGCGGGGTCAACCGCGAACCACCCCAGATATTCGCCGCGCGCCATGCGCGTCGCCAGCCAGGGCGCAAAGGCGGCGTCGATCGCCTCCAACTGCGCGGCCGGCAGCGGGCGGACTTCGGCCAGCATGGCGTGCCGGTGCCCGACAATAATAGCGGCTTCGCGCGGCAGCGCCGGGCGAATGGTCAGATCAGTATGATCGGTGAGCATCGGTCGGACGTTCAGGCGGCGGCCTGGCTGTATTCCGCCGGCGCGAAAAACACCAGCAGGCGCAGGTCTTCGCTGATCGAATGGAAACGGTGCGGCACCGCCGCCGGGACGTAGACTACGCTGCCTGGTCCAACGGCGCGTTCTTCGTCGGCCACCGTGACGATGGCGCGCCCGGCGGTCACAAAGTAGACTTCGTCTTCGGTATGGGGCTGTTGCGCGTCAACACCGCCGGCGGGCAAATCGTACAGGCCCAGGCTGAGCGAAGGGACGCGCAGAAATTCCAAATACGGTCGTCCGGTGGCCCGGCGCTGCTGCTCCAGTGCGGGCAGCGTGAATGTCTGCATAACTCCTCCAATGCGGTGGCACACAACTGTTGTCGCTGTGCGATTGTAGCTGATTACGCCAGGCGCGGATAAGCAATTAGCGTCAGGAAGTCGATGAACTCAGCGCTGAGCACCAGTTCGTCCAGCATGGCCGCCGCCTCATCCAGATGCCCGGCTGTCCCGGCGCTCAGCCGCGCCAGCTCCTCGGCCCGCAGCCGCTCGTACAGCGCGCGCGTGGCGACCCCGTCCTCCGCCAGCGCCGCCCCGTGCCGCAGCCACTGCCACAATTGCGCGCGCGAGATCTCCGCCGTGGCAACGTCTTCCATCATGTTGTTGATGGCCACCGCCCCGCTGCCACCCAGCCAGGCCGACAGGTATTGCAGCGCCACGCTGACGTTCTGCCGCACACCCGCCTCGGTCACTGTCCCGCCCGGCACGTGGATGTCCGCCAACTGCGCGGCGGTCACCTGGACGTCGTCCCGGCGCCTGTCCTTCTGATGCGGACGCTCGCCCAGCACGGCGTCGAACACGCTCTTGGCCACCGGCACCAGGTCTGGGTGGGCCACCCAGGTGCCGTCGAAGCCATCGCTGCTCTCGCGCAGCTTATCTTCGCGAACCTTGGCCAGCGCGGTCTCGGTTGCCTGCGGATCTTTGCGGCTGGGGATAAAAGCCGCCATGCCGCCAATGGCGTGCGCGCCGCGCCGGTGGCAAGTTTGCACCAACAGCTCGGTGTAGGCGCGCATGAAGGGCACCGTCATGCTCACCTGCACCCGATCCGGCAGTAGCGCCTCTGGCCGAGTGCGCAGCTTCTTGATCAGGCTAAAGATGTAATCCCAGCGCCCGGCGTTCAGCCCAGCCGCGTGGTCGCGCAGCTCGTACAGGATCTCGTCCATCTCGAAGGCAGCGGCGATGGTCTCGATCAGCACTGTGGCGCGGATGGTGCCGCGCGGCATAGCGAGCCAATCCTGGGCCAGGTTGAAGACGTCGTTCCACAGCCGTGCTTCGCGGCGGCCTTCCAGCTTGGGCAGGTAGAAATACGGTCCGCTGCCGCGCGCCAGCAGTTCGCGGGCGTTGTGGAAGATATAGAGCCCGAAGTCGAACAAACTGGCCGAGATCGGCTGGCCGTCTACCAACACGTGTTTTTCGACCAGGTGCCAGCCGCGCGGGCGGACCAGAAGCGTGGCGGTGCGGTCGTTGAGGCGGTACTTCCGGCCGTCGGGCGCATCCAGAGCGAGCGCGCGCCGGACAGCGTCCATCAGGTTGACCTGGCCGTAGAGCACGTTGTCCCAAGTGGGTGAGAGCGCGTCTTCAAAATCGGCCATGAAGACATCGGCGCCGGAATTGAGGGCGTTGATCATCATCTTGCGCTCGGTGGGGCCGGTAATCTCAACGTGGCGGCGCTGCAGGTCGGGCGGCGTGACAGCCACCGTCCACTCGGCGGCGCGCTGGCCGGCGGTCTCAGTCGGGAAGTTAAAGGCGGCGCCGGCGTCTAGCTGCGCCTGACGCTCGGTGCGTTGACGGAGCAGGTCTTCACGAGTGGGGTTGAACTGGTGGTGCAAGTCCGCGATGAAGTCCAGAGCGGAGGGGGTCAAGACAGCATTGAACGCTGGCGAAGCAGGAGCTAAGACTTGCGTGGTGGGCATGCGAACCGTCCTGTGTGCTTATGTCACTGAGTGGCCACGGCTACGAGACCAGTTGGATTTTATGACCGTTCGCAAGGGCGTCAATTGGCCCCTGGGTACCCTGTTATCAAGTGGCACAAGCGGCACAAGTGGTTTTTGCGGCAAAATTCGCCTAACAAGTGGCACTGGTTTTGGATGCAAGTGTACGGACATAATGTCAAATCGAC
>JAYTFQ010000266.1:0-1997 GCA_043734225.1 Anaerolineales bacterium
CCGCCCGGGTATCCCCGGGGCTCCCACCCCCCCCCACCCCCAGACCCCCACACATGCGCTTTCGCTGGCGACCGAGATTCTCCTCCTGGCCTGGCTCCCGGCCATGCTCCTGCCCACTGCCCTGGCCGTGCACGACATCTTCCCGTCCAACATGCGCGCCTCCGGCCTCATCCCGCTGCTGTTCGTCTTTCCGGCGCGCGGGCTGCTGGTCAGCTATCGCTGGGTGCAGAAGCGCATGCCCGGCCCGATGATCCCGTATGCCTACCCGCTGGTGGTGGTGACGCTGGCGGCGCTGGTGCTGGGCGCGTTTACCGCCCGGACCGACTACTTCACCATCTGGAACAGCCTGCCCGACCAGCGCCAGAACAACGACGCCGACCTGGTGGACATGGCCGCGTACCTGAACGTGCATGACACCCGCGCCGAATCGGTTTACGTCTCGGCCATTCACTACCGCCATCCCACCCTGGCCTACCTGGCGCATGACTTTGACCAACTGCACTGGCTCACCGGCGGCACAGCGCTGGTGCTGCCCGCCAACCAGCCGGCGCTGTATCTGTTCGCTCGCTCGGCCCCGCCGCCGGACGAGTGGCTGGCGGGCTGGGCGCCACACCAGGTGGCGGCGCCGCTGGATCCCGACGGCGTGCCGGTTTATCGCGCCTACCAGTTCGCCGCCGGCGAAGCGCCGCCCCAGCCGGCCTTCGCGCCGCTGAATGAGAACTTCGGCAACTTCGTCACGCTCACCGGCTACCGCGTGATCACTCAGACTGACAAGTTGCTGCTGGATCTGCGCTGGCAGGTGGCGAACGTTCCGGACACTGGGGATTACCTGCCCTATGCGCGCCTGACCGATGCCTGGGGCAGCGGCTGGTCGCAGAGCGGCGGCTTCAGCTATCCTTCCGAGCAGTGGCAGCCAGGCGACACCGTGCTGACGCGGCTGACGCTGCCGCTGCTGGCCGGCATGCCGCCCGGATCGTACGACCTCACCGCCGGCTTCTACTCCGCCGGCGCCAAGACCGATATGCCGCACCTGGCCGCCAACGGCGCCTTCGCCGGCATCCGCGCGCCAATCACAATTCTCAGGCTGCCCGGCGGCCCGGCGCTGCCCGGCGGCCCGGCGCTGGCCGGCGGCCCGGGCGCCGTGCGCGGCGCGTTCCGGCAGGCCAACCCCGTTCTCCCAACCGACCGCGTCGAAATCTGCATCCTGCCCGGTGATAATGGCCAGTTGCTCGGATATAGCCTGGAGCGCAGCGCGCTGCGCCAGGGGGAATGGATGCACCTGACACTTTATTGGTGGAACGAATTCCACGTCGGCGCGAACGCATTAACGATTGCGCTCGGCAACCAGATGCTTTACACCGGCCAGCCAGTGCATGGCACTTATCCCTTCGACCAGTGGTCCATACCGCAGGTGCTGATCGATCGCTATGCGCTCAAGGTGCCGGCGGATGCGCCGGCCGGCAGCCAGCCGCTCATGATTAACCTGTCCGGTGGCAAATGCGTGGCGCCGCTGGGCGCCATCAATGTCGGCGCGGTGGACCGGGTCTACACGCTGCCCCCGGTGGCGGTTCCCATCTCGCCCGCCGCCGGCACCCTGTCCGCGCCGGGCAGCGCCACCGCCCTGGCCGCCCTGGCCGGCTATACCGTCACGGCCGGCCGGCCGGCCACGCTCAGCCTGGCCTGGCACGCGCTCGCGCCGATGGAGCAGGACTACAGCGTGTTCGTCCACGTGCTGGACGGCGCCGGCCAACTTGTGGCCCAGGCCGATGCCGAGCCGCGCGCCGGCAGCTACCCCACCTCCCTGTGGCAGCCGGGCGAATACCTCACCGACGACTATCACTTCAGCCTGCCCCCCGGCCGCTACACCGCACAGGTGGGCCTGTACCTGCCCGAGAACGGCCAGCGCCTGGCCCAGCCTGGCGGCGCCGCCGACTTCATCGTGCTGCCCGAGTTCGAGATCAGATAAAAGTCGTTGCCGAATGGACTGCTGTGGCCCG
>JAYTFQ010000267.1:0-6775 GCA_043734225.1 Anaerolineales bacterium
CGGGCCACAACATCCAATTCGGCTGGCATCTTTTTTTAGTTGCGGAACAGATCGAATTCCTTTTCGCGAATTAACTCGCGGGCAGTGCCTTCGCGGAAGGGATAGGGCACGCCGCGAATGTGGATCACCGGTCGGCCCTCGTCGGCCTGGCCCATCAGCAGCGAGGCCGCGGCCGCCAGCTCATCCGCCAGGCCAATCTGCGTCACCTGCAGGGCGTAGTCGAACAGGTCGGGGTGGCCGCGCATATCCAGCAGCGCCGGAAAGCCGGCCACGCCCAGCGCCACGCCCACCGTGCCGTTGCGCCAGGCCCGGCCGTGCGAGTCGTTGATGATGACGGCCACGTCGCTGCCGCTGGCGGCGCGAAACGCCGCGCGCAACTGCTGGCTGGTGTCGTCCGGGTCGCCGGGCAGCAGCAGCAGATATTCGTCGAAGCCCTCGCCGTGCGGGGCCACGTTCGAGCGGTCCACCCCGGCGTTGGCGCACACAAAGCCCAGCCGGTGCTCCACAATCAGCGTGTTGGGCCGCGCCCGCAGCACCTCGCGCGACTCAGACAGGACCACTTCCACAAAGCGCGGGTCCTTGCCGGTCACCTCGGCCAGCTCCAGCGCGCGGGCCGAGGGCGTGACATCCGCCAGCTTGACCAGGCAGCCCTGAGACTTGGAGACGACTTTTTGGGCGATGGCGATCACGTCGCCGTTGGCCAGGGCCAGGCCGGCGCGCGCCAGCCCTTCAAGGATCAGCGCGGCCAGGTCGTCGCCGGGCTTGAACAGCGGCAGGCCGGGCAGCGCCGTGAGCACCAGTTGGCTGCTGGGCGCAGCCGGCCCGCCGCTCATCGGACCCCCGTCACGCGCACGCCGCACACGTTCGACTTGTAGCGTTTGTTCATGGAGATGATCAGCGCCGTCAGGCCTTCGACGACGATGCCGTTATCCAGCCCGCCGGCCTCATAGGCATCCATGCCGGCGCCCTCCGCCAGGCGCACCACGTCGGCGCGCGCCTGCGGGTCATCGCCGCACACCAGCACGTCGCTTTCCAGCTTCTGCTCCGGCCGCGCCAGCGCCGAGGCCGGTATGTTCTGGAAGGCCGCCACCACGCGCACCTCCGGGCCAAGCAGCTCCTGGGCCAGGCGGGCGGCGGCCTTGCCTTCCGGCGGGCGCGGCTTGCGCCAATCGACGCGGGCGGTGGCATCCACCAGCACCTTGCCTTGCAGCTCGGTCTTCACGCTTTCGAGCGTGGCCAATTGCGCCTCAAACGGCACGGTCAGCACCACAATATCGGCGGCGCGGGCGGCCTCGGCATTGTCGGCGCCGCGCACGTTGACGTCCGGCACCTTGGCCCGCAGTTCCTGCGCGGCCTGCTCGGCCTTCTCCACCGAACGCGAGCCAATGATGAGCGAATAGCCATTATTGGCCCAGCGCAGCGCCAGGCCCGAGCCTTCCTTGCCGGTGCCGCCCAAAATACCAACCGTCGGTAACACTTCAGACATCATACGCTCCCGTTAGTTCGCAAATCGCTCCCAGGCCTTGGCCGCCAGCTCTCGGCTGCGGGCCGCGATCTCGGCCTCGTCCAAATATAGCAGGCGCCGGTCGCGCATCAGCACGCGCCCGGCGCAAATGGTGCTCGTCACCATCGACGACTCAAAGCAAAACAGGATGTGCCAGGGCAGGTTGCCGGCGCTCAGCGGCGTCGTCGGGTGATAGTCTACCAGAATAAGATCGGCCAGCGCGCCCTCGGCCAGCACGCCCAGCGGGGCCCGCGGAAAGAACACGCCGGCCAGCGCAGCGTTGTTGGTGACCGCCATCTGCACGATGCTGGCGCCCGCGCCGCGGCGCGGGTCGCGATGGGCGGCCTTGTGATAGAGATAGGCCGCCTTCCATTCGTCCCACATGGCGTTGGAGAAGCCGTCGTTGCCCAGGCAGACCGGCACGCCCAGGCGCAGCAGGCCTTCCACGTCGGCCGCGCCCACGGCGTTGTTCATGTTCGAGCGCGGCTGATGCGTCACCCAGGTGCCCGTAGCGTACAGCCGCTCGGCCTCGCGCGGGTCAATGTGTACACAGTGCGCGGCAATCGTCCGTGGGCCCAGCAGGCCGTGCGCTTCCAACCGATCAACGACGCGCGTGCCGCTCTTCTTAAGGCTGTCGTATTCATCGGACTCATGCTCGGCCACATGCACGTGAAAGCCGCCGGCGTAAGCCGCCCGGCAGGCCTCCAGCGTCGCGTCGGAAAGCGTCAGGCTGGCGTGCAGGCCGAAGGTGGCGGCCAACAGCGGCCGCGGGCGGGCGGCGAGTTGGGCGGCGAAGCGCACGTTTTCAAAGATGCCGGCCTGGGCGCGGGCCGGGCCGTCGCGGTCGGAGACTTCGTAGCACAGGCAGGCGCGCAGGCCGGCCTGCTCCACAGCGTCAGCAATCACGTCCAGCGAGCCATCGATGGCGTTGGGCGAGGCGTGATGATCGATGAGGCTGGTGGTGCCGTGCTTGATGGCATCTATCAGACAGACCAGGGCTGAAAAGCGCACGTCATCGAGGGTCAGGACTTTGTCCAGCTTCCACCATAGGCGGGAGAGGATCTCGGGGAAATCCTGGGGCGCATCGCCGGGGATGGCCAGGCCGCGGGCAAAGGCACCATAGAAATGAGTGTGGGCGCAGATGTTGCCGGGCATAAGGTATTGGCCCCGCGCGTCGAGCACATCCTCGTCCGGCCACTCAGCCTGCAGGATGGCCGACGGCCCGATGGCGGCAATCCGGTCGCCGGCAATCCGCACGGCCTGATCGGGCAGCACTTGGTTCGTTTGGCCCCAGGTGATCAGGTGGGCATTGGTAATGAGCATTCGGTCAGGCCTCTCCCGGCAGGCGCCGCTCAGTCGAAGGCGGTGCGGCGAGCGGGGTCATCGAAATGCGCAAAGCACTCGGCCAGTTGGGCCGGCGTGGTGCGGTTGGGCGAGAGATTGGGCAGCGCGCCGCGCTCAAAGAATGCCACGTCCAGTATTTCGTGATCGGGGTTCGGCCGGCCGCCCGTGATCTCGCACTGAAAGATAACCTTGAAGGCGTGGAAGGCCGAGAACGGTTCGCCGCCGCGGTTGGCATCGAAAACGCCGATCACCTTGCGCGCCGCGCACTCGAAGCCGGCTTCCTCCTGCACCTCGCGCTCGGCGGCGGCGGCCGGCTGGTCGCCCACATCCGCCCAGCCGCCCGGCAGGCACCAGCCGCCATCCGAGCGCTCGCGCACCATCAACACGCGCCCATCGCGGAAGCAGGCGGCGCGCACATCCACCTTGGGCGTGGCGTAGCCGGGCTGCACGTCGAACCACTGGCGCACGGTGGCGGCCGGCTGGCCGGTGTGGGCGGTAAAGATTTCCAGCGCCAGCGCGTCCAGCTTCTGGTAGCGGTCGCGGTCGTAGGGGCTCTCGGCAAAGGTCAGCCCGGTCTGGGCCATGGCCTGGATGCGCCGCGCCCAGTTGAGCCAATCGGGCGTGGCGGGGTCAGCGGGTGATGGCAATTTGAACGCCCCTACCCGCGCTCGGCCAGCGCGGCCTTAAGCCACTTCTTGTCGGCCGGCAGGTGGTAGCAGCGCGCGCCGGTGGCGTTGTAGATGGCGTTGACCACAGCCGGCGTGGTGGGGATGGAGGCCAGCTCGCCCACGCCCTTGGCCCCATACGGACCGTCCTTGGTCTCGTCTTCGACGAAGAAAGCGATGACCTCGGGCGTCTGGTCGATGGTGGGCAGATGGCATTTGTTGAGCGTGTCGGTCAGCACACGGCCGTCCTGCATGACGAAGTTTTCCTGCAAGGCCATGCCCAGCCCCATGGAGATGCTGCCTTCCACCTGGCCCAGCAGCGCCAGCGGGTTGATCACGCGCCCCACGTCGCAGGCTGCAATGACCTTGAGCACTTTGGCCGCGCCGGTCTTCACATCCACTTCCACCAGCGCCGCCTGCGCGCCAAAGCCAAAGGCGAAGTGGTGATACTGCGGCACCATCGGCGCCACATATTGATAGCTGATCTTGGGCAGGCGGCCCTCGCGCCGGGCGGCCTTGACCACCTCGCTCAGCGCCACGCTGTGGCCGTTGCTGCGCACCAGGCCGTCGGCGAACGAGAGGCTCTCGGGCGCCACGTCCAGCATCTCGGCCGCGGTCTGGCTGAGCAGGGCGCGCACCTCGCGGCTGGCATGGCGGGCGGCGTTGCCGGTGACATAGGTCTGGCGCGAGGCGGTGGTGGCCATGCCGTCCAGGGTCAGGTCGGTGTCGGAGACCAGCACATCCACCTGCTCATACGGCACGCCCAACTCCTCGGTGACAATCTGGGCCAGCACGCCCACCAGGCCCTGGCCAATCTCAGCCGCGCCGGCGCGCACGCTGGCGCGGCCGTTGGCAAACACTTCCACCTCGGCCCCGGCGGCGTCATAGGCGCCGCTGCCAAAGCCGGTGTTCTTGTAGGCGCAGGCCACGCCCCAGGCGCGGCGCTTGTCGCCCTCCACCGGCACAAAGGTGTGGTGTTCCATTTCGGCCGCCACTTTTTCCAGGCACTCGCCCAGGCCACAGCTTTCGGTCATCTCTTGCCCGGCCATTGTCTTCTTGCCGTAGCGCAGGATGTTGCGCCGGCGCATCTCCAGCGGCGACAGGCCCAGCCGCTCGGCCAACTGGTCCATCTGGCTTTCCATGGCGAAGGCGCTTTGGGTGACGCCAAAGCCGCGGAAGGCGCCCGAGGGCACGTTGTTGGTGTACATGGCGTAGGTATCCACCAGCGCGTTGGGCACGGCATACGGCCCGGCGGCGTGGGTGGTGGTGCGCAGCATGACGTGGTTGCTCAGGCTGGCATAGGCGCCGCCGTCGCCATAAACTTCGGCGTGGTGGGCCACCAGGGTGCCGTCCTTTTTGGCGCCGGTGCGCAGCTTGATGATGGTGGCGTGGCGCTTGGGATGGACCAGCAGCGACTCCTTGCGGCTGAGGACCATCTTCACCGGCCGCTGCGTGGCCCAGGCCAGCAGCGCCACATGGATCTGGACCGAGACATCTTCCTTGCCGCCAAAGCCGCCGCCGATCAGGCAGTTGATGACGCGGATCTTGTCTTCGGGCAGGTTGAGCGTGGCCGCGATTTGGGCCCGGTCGCCAAAGGGGATCTGGCCGCCGGCATAAATGGTGTAGCGGCCGTTGGCCTCGGGCATGGCCAGGCCGGCCTCCGGCTCGATGAAGCCATGCTCCACGGTCTGAGTGTGATATTCGTGTTCCAAGATCACATCCGCCTGAGCAAAGCCGGCCGCCAGGTCGCCATTCTCCAGGTGGAAGTGGGCCAGGAAATTGCCGGTGGGGTGATGGTCGTGCAGCACGGCCGCGCCCGGCTGAGCGGCTTCTTTGGGGCCGGTGACCACCGACAGCGGCTCGTAGTCCACCTCAATCAACTTGAGGGCCTCATCGGCAATGTCTTCGGTCTCGGCGGCCACAATGGCGATGGCGTCGCCGACATAGCGCACCTTGTCGTAGCACAGCACCGGCCAGTCGATCTCGTGCACGCCGCTGTCCTTGCGGCCGGGGATGTCATCGGCGGTGAGCACGGCGGCCACGCCCGGCAGGGCCCGCGCCCGGGAGACGTCCACCTTGAGCAGGCGGGCATGCGGGTAGCGGCTGCGCAGGGCGCGGCCATGCAGCATGCCGGTGACGTACAGGTCATCGGCATAGATGCCTTTGCCTGTCACCTTATCGACCGCATCCGGGCGGGGCAGCGGGCGGCTGATGGCCTTGAGAGCGTTCTTGACGGCCGGCAGCGGCGGCACCGGCCGGCCGGCGGCCTGCTCGATGGCGCGCAGGATGGCGTTGTGGCCGGTGCAGCGGCAGATGTTCCACTGGTGGCTGTCGTAGATTTCTTCCAGGCTGGGGTCAGGGTTCTTATCCAGCAGGGCCTTGGTGGCCAGGATGAAGCCGGGCGTGCAGAAGCCGCACTGGGTGGCGCCCTGATCAATGTAGGCCTGCTGGATGGCGTGCAGCGCGCCGTCCGGCCCGGCCACGCCCTCGATGGTGGTGATGGCGGCGCCCTCGGCGCGCTTCATCAGCACCAGGCACGAGCGCGCGGCCTTGCCGTCCTGGATGACCATGCAGCTGCCGCAGTGGCCGGTGGCGCAGCCGTCCTTGACGCCGGTGAGATGCAGATCGTCGCGCAGCACGTCCATCAAATTCGTCTGCGGCTCGGCCGCCACCTGGCGCGGCTGGCCGTTGACCGTGAGGTGATACGTTTGCTTTTCAGACACCGCTCACACTCCTCGCACACACGCCGGGTGATAACCCTGGACCGTCAATCGATGGCATTGATCGCGCAGCACTTGTCGACAGGTGGGGATACCTGACGCCGTCTCCGGCCCAACCGAAAGCCGACTGCGCGACAGAGGACGCTGGGATTGTAGCATGGGGGGAAAGGCAGGGCAAGACAGGGCGCGTGGTGTGTCAACCCCAAAAGTGACCCGCACCTGCAGTCGGGCAGCTGTAGGGCAGGTGCTCTCCCACACTAGGCCAGACTGGCTGTCTATTGTGGGAGCGCACCTGCCCTATCACTTTTGCAGGCGCGATTGGCGGCAGCCCCATCGCCGCCATTGGCGTCAATTGCGGGCAGCGATCTGTTGAGTTACCGCCCACTGGGTGTGAGTGTCAGTTTTCGGACTCTCCCGCACTTAAGTTGAATCCTGTTTTGCGCAGTCGCCCTGCCGCTCAGCTCGGCCCTGATCAGTAGCGCTGACATTCCAGGAAACCAGAGAAATCAAGGTTGTTGTAGCCGAATGAGAGACGGTGGCCC
>JAYTFQ010000268.1:0-4262 GCA_043734225.1 Anaerolineales bacterium
TCGGCCCTTTCAGGGTCGCCGAGTCGGAGCTATGAAAGGACCGGCGTTGGCGTGACGGCCGGTCAATTCGTGTTTTGCCCCAATGGAATGCGCCTTGCCTGTCCTTCCACGCCCGGCACCAGGCTCATCGCGTATTCCGCCAGCGCGGTGATGGTCAGGCTGGGATTGACGCCCGGGTTGGCGGGGACGATCGAGCCGTCCACGACGTATAAGCCGGCATAGTTATGGACCTGGGTATCCAAGCCGATCACGCCTTCATCCGCTGAGGCGCCAAAGGGGCAACCGCCCAAGATATGCGCCGTCATCGGAACGTTAAGCAAACTTTCGTTGAGGGTGCTGGCGGCGATGCCGTTGGTCTTGGCCGCGAAGCGTTTGGTGACCTGCTGCCCAATAGCCACCCGGCTGGGAACCGGCGCGCCCTCGTCCGGCTGTGACACCAAACTGCGCCGCCAGAGCGTCAAGAAACTACGGCCTAGCTTCAGCCGCAAATGATTGTCCTCGGTCTGCATCACCAGCAGGATGGTGGTGCGCCTGGCCCAACCGGGCAGCACGTGCGTCTTGGCAAAATCGCGTGGTCGCGACGCGATATCTACAACGGACTGCAGCAGCCGTTTTGCAAACGAGCCAGATTCAATGATTGGCCCAGCCAGGAAGCGCATCATGCCAGACCCGGACGGGTAGCGCACCGGCTCGATCGCGGTGACAGCATCGGCATTGAAGATCGAGGTGATGGCGAGACCCTTGGAGTAGTCCACATCCAGGCCGCGGGCGCTGACGCCCAGCAGGCTTTCGCTGTTGGTGCGCACCAGGTCGCCCAGCCGTGGGGAGAGATTGGGCAGGGAACGCGTGACATCGCGGCAGCGAAACAGCAGCCGCAGGGTGCCTAGCGCGCCGGCAGCCAGCACCACGCGCCGGGCGCGCACCCTCCGCGCCCGGCCTGGCAGCCAGGCGGTGGAGCGGCGATAAATGATCTCGTAGCGCGCGCCATCCGGCTGGCCGGCGGGCAGGGGGATAATGTCGCCCACTTCGGACTCCGGCCGCACTTGGGCGCCACCTTTTTCCGCGAAGTAGAGATAGTTCTTGACCAAAGTGTTCTTGGCGTTGTGCCGGCAGCCCACCATGCAGCCGCCGCAATGGGTGCAGCCGCGCCGGGCTGGGCCTTGCCCGCCGAAGTAAGGATCGGGCACCTCGACGCCCTCCTGACCAGGCGCGCCAAAGAAGGTGCCAACCGGGGCCGGCTGAAAGGTGGCGGCCTGGCCCAGCTCGGCGGCAATATCCTTGAGCACGTGATCGGCTGGCCAGAAGCGCGGGTTGGGTGCCACGCCCAGCATGCGGCGGGCGGTGTCGTAGTGTGGCGCCAGCAGGGGTTTCCAATCCGCCAGGTGACGCCAGGCCGGTGCGGAGAACAGCGCGTCGCTGGGGGCCATCAACACATTGGCGTAGCCCAGGCTGCCGCCGCCCACGCCGGAGCCATGCAGCACGATCAGGTGGCGAAAGGGGCTGATTTGCAAGATGCCAAAGCAGCGCGCCGCCGGCAGCCACAGATACTTCCACACGTTCCAGGTGCTGCGGGCGAAATCCTGGTCGCGGTAGCGTTTGCCGCGCTCCAGCACCAGCACGCGGTAACCCTTCTCGGTCAGGCGCAGGGCGGAGACGCTGCCGCCAAAGCCGGAGCCGATGACGACCGCGTCAAACGTTTCAGTGGAAGAGGTCTGCGCCATAATTTGTGTGGATCGGACGAAAACTGTCCATTATTGTAGCACTCTCGACGATGGGTCGATCATGGTAGACTTCCGCGCCATGAACAACCTACCGGAATTCAAGCTTGAGCGCTACTTTGGCCAGTGGGAGTTTCGCGCACGGCATCTGCTGAGCGCCTCGGACTGCGAGAGCATGGGGGTGGGCGACTTGCTGGCGCTGGCCGACGAGGATGGCCAGCGGCGCTGGCGCGAACTGCGCCTGGGCTACACCGAGTCGCAGGGCGACCCGGCGCTGCGGACGGCCATCGCGCGCGGCTACACGGCGATAGCCGCCGAGCAGGTGTTGGTGGCGGTACCCGAAGAAGCAATCTTCATCGCCATGCAGGCCCTGCTGGCGCCCGGCCAGCATGTCATCAGTGTGCATCCGGCCTACCAGTCGCTGTACGAGGTGGCGCGCGCGATTGGCTGCGAGGTCAGCCCGTGGTCGATTCGGCTCCAGCCAGGTGGGGCGGGCTGGACCTTTGACCTGGACGAACTGGCGGCGCTCATTCGGCCAGAGACACGGCTGCTGGTGTTAAACTTCCCGCACAACCCGACCGGTTATCTGCCTGACCGGGCCACGCTCAACCAAATCCTGGATCTGGCGCGCCAGCATGGCCTGGTGGTCTTCTCGGACGAGATGTATCGTGGGCTGGAGCTGAACCCGGGAGCGCGCCTGCCGGCGGTGTGCGATCTGTATGAGAACAGCGTCAGCCTGTCCGGGCTGTCCAAGGCCTACGGCCTACCGGGCCTGCGGTTGGGGTGGCTGGCCAGCCAGATGCCGGGTCTGATGGAGGCCAGCTTGCGGATCAAAGACTTCACCACCATCTGTCACAGCGGACCCAGCGAAGTGTTGGGCTTGATCGCGCTGCGGGCCGGCGAGCAACTACTGGCGCGCAACCTGGCCCTGGTCCAGCAGAATGCCGGTCTGGCGGCCACCTGGTTCGCCCAACGGCCCGAGGTGCTGAGTTGGCTGCCGCCGCTGGCCGGCTCGATTGCGTTTCCGGCCTGGACGGGACCGGGCAGTGTTGAGGCGCTGTGCCAGGCGGCCCTGGATCGAGAAGGGTTGATGGTGGTGCCAGGTTCGATTTTTGACTATCCGGGGCCGCATTTCCGGGTGGGATTGGGGCGCCAGAGCTTCCCCGAGGCGCTGGCGCGGTTGGAGGCTGTGTTGGCTGGCCTGGTAGGTTAATTGCAGTGACCGGCTAGAGCTGGACTTCGGCCGGCGCTTCGGCATCCGTCAAGCGCATGCCCTCCACTGGGGTGGCGCAGTAGGGGCACAAGTTCCAAGGTAAATCCATCAGCCGGCCGCAGCGGACGCAGTTCTTTTTGAGCTTGGTGTAACAGTTGGGGCAGACAATCCAGTCTTCATGCACATGCCGGCCGCAGCCGGGGCAAATGCGTTTGTCTTCAATCTCTTGCAGCAGGGCCTCTTCTTCCAGGCTCTGCTCGTAAGTCTCCGACAGGGTATTGGCCGGGCGCAAGATGAGGTAGATGACCAGCCCGGGCAGGGTCAGGACGGCCACGACCAGCGCCGCCAGAATCTGGGCAAAAATATCGCGGCTGCGCGAGCGCATGTCGCGAAAGGTCCAGATGATCAGGCTGAGCCATAAGGCGCTGAGAAACGCGCCAAAGAAGGCCGTGACGACCAGGATGTAATTGGTGAGCGAATCGAGATTTACTGTCATGAGTGGTCAGCTGGCGGTCTGGCCGCCAAGTGGTGCGATTATAAACCAAAACCCGCTTCAGCCTTGCGTTTTAGGCCAACGGGCCTAAACTCCTCCTTTCGAGGAGGCCCAGTGCCTGAAAAAACCGAAGTCGTGGCGGACTACCGGCCGCGCATCATGGATTTACCTTCCAACGACCGGCCGCGCGAGCGACTGCAGCGCGAGGGTCCAGCCGCGCTGAGCAACGCGGAGTTGCTGGCCATTTTGTTGCGGGTGGGCATCGCGGGCGAGAACGCCGTGCGCATGGCCGAGCGGCTGCTGGCGCAGCTCAACGGGCTGCCCGGCCTGCACCGCGCGGGTTTTGCCGATCTCAAAGACCAGAAGGGCATCGGCCCCGCCAAGGCCGCGCAACTGCAGGCCGCCATCGAGCTGGGACGGCGGATCGCCTCCAGCACCATGGACGATCGGGTCTCGATTAGCTCGCCGGCCGACGCTGCTAACTTGCTGATGTACCAGATGGCGGCGCTGGACCAGGAATATCTTTTCGTCATATTGCTTGATACGCGCAACCGGGTGCTGGGCCGCCCGCTGGAGGTGTATCACGGCTCGTTAAATACCTCCATGATTCGCGTGGGCGAGCTATTTCGTGAAGCGATCAAGGTGAACGCGGCGGCGCTGATTGTGGCCCACAATCACCCCAGCGGCGATCCGTCGCCCAGCCCGGAAGACGTGGCGGTGACCCGCGCCCTGGTGGAGGCTGGCAAGCTGCTGGATATCGATGTGCTCGATCATCTGGTCATCGGCCGCTACAAATTTGTGTCGCTCAAAGAACGCGGCCTGGGCTTTACCGGATGAC
>JAYTFQ010000269.1:0-6446 GCA_043734225.1 Anaerolineales bacterium
GTGGTGGCGGCAAAATCGAGATAAACCGGGTCAATCATGGGCGGCATTGTAGCATACCGATTACCAACAATTCTGGCGGTGCGGCCTTGGGTTATTCTGAATCGGCCATATAGTGAAAGAAACGGATGTAGGTCTCGATCCCCTTGTAAAAGTTGGGCAGGTGCAGTTTTTCGTTCGGCGCGTGCAGATTGTCATCTGGCAGGCCGAAGCCCATCAGAATCGAATTGACGCCCAGCTCGGCCTGCACCAGGCTAACCACCGGCACGCTGCCGCCCTCCAACCGGAAGAGCGGGGCCACCCCAAATGTAGTCGAGAGGGCCTCGCCGGCGGCGCGGGCCGCTGCAGTGTCACGCTCAACCAGCACACCTGGCGCGCTCGATAGATTGCGCAGGTCCCAGCGGACCGTGGGCGGGGTGTGCTGGGTCAGATAGTCCTTGAACTGCCGCTCGACATCGGTATCGATCTGGTATGGCACCAGCCGGGTGGAAATCTTGGCCATGGCCCGCGCCGGCAGCACAGTCTTTTGGCCCTCGCCGGTGAAGCCGCCCAGAATGCCGTTCACTTCCAGGGTGGGGCGCGCTCCCAGGCGCTCGGACGTGGTGAAGCCGGCCTCGCCATACAACTGCGGCACGCCGGTCATGCGCTGCCATTCGGCGTCGGTGTGCGCCCCCTCGGCCAGGCTGGTGCGCTCCTCGGCGTCCAGGGTGCGCACCCGGTCATAGAAACCAGGCAGCGTGACATGGCCGTTGGCATCGTGCATGCCGGCGATCAACTCGCACAGCACCTGGACCGGGTTGTGCACCGAACCGCCAAACACGCCCGAGTGCAGGTCGTGGTCCGGCCCGTAGACCCACAGCTCAAAGTAAGCCAGACCGCGCAGGCCATACACCAGCGAGGGCTGGTCCGGCCGCAAGATGCCGGCGTCGGCGTTGAGCACCACGTCACACGCCAACTGCCCGGCGTGCTCGCGGACGAACTGCCCCAGGTTGGGCGAGCCTATCTCCTCCTCGCCTTCGACCATAACCTTGATGTTGACCGGCAGCTCGCCGCTGTGCAGCAGCGCTTCCAGTGCTTTGAGCACCCCTTGCACCTGGCCCTTCATATCCGAAGCGCCGCGAGCATACAAATTGTCGCCGCGCACGGTCGGCTCAAATGGCGGCGTTACCCATTCGTTGAGCGGATCCGTGGGTTGGACATCGTAGTGACCATAGACCAGGATGGTCTGCTTGCCGGAGGCGTGCAGCCAATCGGCATACACGACCGAGTGCCCGGCGGTCGGCATGATTTGGACGTGTTCCATGCCAAAGCCGCGCACCTGGTCTGCCACCCACTCGGCGGCGCGCTGCATATCGGGTTTGTGCTCGGCCATGGTTGAGATGCTGGGAATGGCAATAAACGCCTTGAGCTCAGCCAGATAGCGCTCGGACTGGCTGCGGGCATACTCGATGGAACTGGTTGGATCAGACATGAAAGCTCCTGGTGGGAACGAGAAATTGGTAACTAGTAAGTGATATATGGAGGCCGGCTATGGCTCATTGGGTGCAGATTGAAGAGGAATTTTAGCATACCGCCCTGAACTTTCGTGTTCTTCGTGACCTTCGTGGATCCGCGCTTTTCGTGCGTTGACGCTCTTGTGCTTATCGGGTAAGATTCGCTTCGCGAACGGTTGTTTTGGGGCTTCCCTGCCGGAAGCCCCTTTTTTCGCGGAGAACCGCCCATGGAAGAAACCGACAACACCCCAACACCGTCTGAGATGCCGGACGTGACCGCCGAAGTCGTCAATTTGGAACGGAGCGGGGCCAATGTGATCCGCGCCGCGAAAGTGACGATATCCCAAGGCGGGGCCAACCAGGTCTTTGCCACGGAAGTGCGTGTGGACCAGGGCGGCATTGCCGTGGCCGATGGTGACGAGCTGCATGTGCAGGCCGGCGGGGTGGCTGTCGCGCGCACCAACAGCCTGACGGTCAAGGATGGCGGCGTGTTTTTCGCCACGGCCAAACGCGCCACTCTGTCCAATTCGTCGGCGGCGTTTGTGGTCGCCCGGCATGTGGATGCGACCGATAGCCGCGCGACCATTTTGCTATCCGGCCAGGTGAATGGGACTGTGACCACCCTGCTGGATACGCGCCAGGTGGCCGTGTTTGGCCTGCTGGCGGGGCTGGGCATCGGTATGGTATTAGCAGCCGGACGCCTGCTTAAGCGCGGCTGAGTCGTTCGCTGCTGGCCCATTGGGCCAGGCGGCATTGTGGT
Source organism: Anaerolineales bacterium (assembly GCA_043734225.1). GTDB lineage: Bacteria > Chloroflexota > Anaerolineae > Anaerolineales > UBA6663 > JAYTFQ01. The sequence goes on from JAYTFQ010000269.1 coordinate 2,251, forward strand.
GCGCAGGTAACCCGCGTGGCGGGTGAGAGGCGCCCGGGAGAGAGTAGACGCATGGATAACAAGCTATCAGCAACACCGCGCACGGTTACCGGCAAGCAGGTGGGTCAACTGCGGCGCCAGGGACTGTTGCCGGCGGTGATCTACGGGCCAAGCACCAAGCCTCAGTCCATCCAGCTCAACACGCGCGAGGCCAGCAAAGTGCTGCGTCGCGTGCACGGCGCCGAGCTGATTGATTTGGAACTGGACGGCCAGACGAGCAAGGTGCTGGTGCACGACCTGCAGCGCGATCCCATTCGCGGGGATTTCCTGCACGCCGACCTGTACGTGGTCGATATGGCGCGCCCGATTCGCGTGCACCTGCCCATTCACCTGGTGGGCACCTCGCCGGCCGTGGTGTCGCTGTCCGGCATCCTGGTGCGCGGTCTTTCCGAGCTGGAAGTGGAATGCTTGCCCGGCGACCTGATTAAGCAGGTGGAAGCCGATTTGAGCGTGTTGAAGGAAATCGGCACCTCGCTGCACGTGCGCGACCTGGTCTTGCCCCAGACCATCAAAGTGCTGACCGACGTCGATGAGCAAGTGGCGCGCGTGACTTACCAGGCCAAGGAAGAAGACCTGAGCACGCCGCTGACGGCCGCCGCCGAGGCGGAAGTGATTGAGAAGGGCAAGTTGGACGAGGAAGGCGAAGAGGGCGAAGCAGCCAAGCCAGGCGCCAAGGGCGGGGCCGCTGCCAAGACGGCGACCAAGACTGCGGCCAAGACGGCCGCTGCGCCGGCTGCCAAGACGGCCACCAAAACTGCCACCAAGTCGGCCGGCAAGAAGTAATCCGAACAGTTCGTGCCTCGGGCCGGGGCGTTTGCTCCGGCCCGTTCTATTTAATGTCGTCGAGCAAGGGGCGGGCCACCTCGATCAGGTTGACCAGCATGCGCGCCGTGGCGCCCCAGATGGTGTATTGGCCGTAGTGCAGGTAGTAAACAGGTATCTTGCGCCCAGGCACCATCGGCTCGCGTTGCTGGATTTCCACGTTGGCCGGGTCGGCCAGCCACGACAGCGGCACGCCGAAAATCTCCGACAGCTCGGCCGTCGATGGCACAAATGCGTACGGCCAGGGAAACACGCCCACCACCGGCGTAATGTGATATTGCGTGACCGTCAGCAGCTCGTCAAGTTGGCCGAGCACGGTCACATCTTCCCGGCGCAAGCCAATCTCCTCCTCGGCTTCGCGCAGGGCAGTGTCCACGCGCGACGTGTCCTCCGGGTCCACTCGCCCGCCAGGGAACGAGACCTGGCCTTTGTGCGTTTCCACCAGGTGCGTGCGCAGGGTGAACAACACATGCCATTCGCCGTTATCCAGGTAAAGGGGCACCAGCACCGCGGCTGGCCGCGCGTCCCATTCGGTGTGAACCACCGGAGTGTGCGCGGCCAGGCGCTGACGCAGGAAATCAGGCAGGGCATTCATGGTTCATTCCGGCAAGTCTAAAACCCATAGATTGTGATCCACGGCAGAGACAAAGGCCAGCCGCCGCCCATCGGGTGACAGGGCCCAATTGCCGGCGGCAATTTGAAACGGCGTCTGGGCCTGGTCAGTCAGCGCCCGCGCGGACCCCGTCACCGTAGCATATTCCATCACGCGATTGCTCGCGACGCTGGGCTCCAATGGAATAACCACTAACCGGCCCTCGGACCGCCAGGCGAACGCGCCAAACAGGTCCAGGCGCCGCGCTGTCTGGCCCATGGTGCCGGCGATGTACAGTCCGTCCACGCTGGAGTCGCCGGAGAAGTCGATCGTATAGGCCGCCCACCCGCCGCCCGGCGACAGGCCAATGCCCTGAAAACGCGCCGCCCTGGCAATCACCGTCTGGCTCGCATCTGCCACATCCAGCATGACGATCTGGCTCACATTGTCCACGCGTGAGGTGACCAGCAAGCGCCGCCCGTCCGGAAACCAGGCGTTCAGGCCTCCGCCCGCCAAATCGGCCACCTTGCGGGCGCCGCTGCCATCCACAGCCGCGATCCAAATCTGCACCTGGCGGCTGTCGAAATTGACCGTGGACGAGGCCACCTGCCAGGCGATCTGCGTGCTGTCGGGCGAAAAAAGCAGCGCCCGCCCGCCGTTGGGCACTCTCCAGCGCTCGCCCCCGACACGCTCGATATACGTCTGGCCGCTCTCGGGGTAGGCGACAAGCTTTTCGTCTGGAGAGTACAGCCCCAGGCGCGCGCTAACAAATTGAGGCGCACCCCCGTTGGCGTTGACCGCCCAGATGCCGCTGGGCTGCCCCGTGGAAGGGCGGTCGATATAGCGGACCTGACTGCTATCGGCCGACCAGAATGGCTGGACGCAGCAGTTGCCTGGGGTCAACTGGCGCGGAGCCGGCGGCTGGGTTGGGGTTGGGGTTGAAGCCGTCGTCGCCGCCGTCGCCTGAGCATCCGTCGGTGTTGCCGAGGGCAGTGGCGCCGGGGTCAGCGCCGTTGCAGGGCGTGTGGCGGCCGGCGTCTGAGCGGCCAGGGTGAGCGGGTGGTCTTGCGTTGGACCTTTCGGTGTTGAGCCGGTAGTGTTGCTGCAAGCGCAAAGCAGCAAGATAGCCAGCAGCGCAGCCGGCCGAGCTGTCACTCGATGTTCCAATCCAGCGGCCAGGGCTGGCCATATTGATTCAGCAGCTTGCCGCCAAAGCGGACCTCGGGTTGGTCGTCCAGGTACTGCCATTGGCGCGGCTGGTTAAGGTCGCGTTCAAAGCGTCCGGCGCCCCCGATGATGGCCAGCGAATCCCAATTGGCAGCAATGAGCGGGATCGGGTTGACCGCCCGGCTCAGGTCGGGCGCGGTGCGAATTTCGAGATGCAGATGGGGGCGCGAGGTGCAAGTTCCATCCGGGTCGCCGCTCAGGGCGACGGTCTGGCCGTGCTGCACGTGATCGCCAGCCACAAGGTGAGCGCGCTCCAGCAAATGTCCGTAAAGGGAAGCATAGCCGTTGGCGTGCTGGATGATCAGATTATGCGGGCCGGCGCCATGGCTGAGGTTGTCCACCTCCATGACGACGCCCTCGCCGACGGCCACCACTGGTGTGCCGCAGTGGGCGGCGAAGTCGAGGCCAAAGTGCAGACCTTGCCCGGCGCCATATTGCGAGACGCGCCAGCGATAGGCGCTGACGGTATTGCCATAGGCCTGGATGAACAGCCAGGTGCTCGGTCCGGGCGGGGTGGTGAAGGGCAGCCCAAATGGTGGGGCGGCAGTGATTAAGGCCGCGGCACGGGCGGACGCGCCAGGCTGCGCGGCCATGAGCAGGCAGACAATGAGCGAGGCGCGCAGCCAAGAACGGGGGAGGATCATAAGGTAATTGCCGCTTGCCTGCCGATTCCAGGCTCTCGCGAACCTCAGAACGCTGTCAGCCTCCTACTGAATGTTGCAAACGAAACACTTTTGTGCAACCCGTGCCTGACGAGGTCATGGGCGCGCATGGCCCGTATCAAACGGGCGCCATACGCGGCGCCATGACCTCGTTAGGTCGGCTGCCGTCTACGAAACCGTAATGGCGACTACGGTTTTGCCGTTTGCTGTGCCGATGGTGACCTGGGCGTTGCGGGCGCCTTTGGTAAAGCCGACCGTGGCTGCGCTGGCCGTCTCAATCGAGGTCGCCGCGTTCAAAGTCCACCCATTTTTGGGCATGGAGTCTTTGTAAAATTTGACGACCGCCGTGATGTCGGCGTCGGTCACGTAGCTCAGCAGATTGGCGTTGGCCACCTGAACAGTGCCATTTGCGATCACGGGGATGTCGGCTGGTCCGCCATTGGCGATTGTGCCGCCGCCGGTATCGCCGCTGGTGGTGGCGGCCGCGGTCGGCTGGCCGCTCGCGGGCGTAGCGGTGGCGTCTCCGCCGGTGGCAGCGTTGGCCGTGGCCACCAACGCCGTCGCGGCGGCGTTAGCCGTGGCGACAGCGGAGTTGCCCTGCGCGCCGGCAGTTGCCGCGCCTGAGGCGGCCTGTGTGAAGGCGGCGTCGGCGGTTGCTTGGAAGCCGCTGGCCGCGCCACCGGTCAGCCGGTTGCAGGCTAGCGATGCGATCAACAATGTGACGAAAGGTATGAACAGAGCGAGTTTTTTATTGGACATATGTCCTCCTTGTGCCGCCAATTGTAACCGGTTTGACGCGCCAACGCCTACTGCCCGGCCGGCCGGGTGAGGATGTCTGCGGAAATAGGCATCGC
>JAYTFQ010000270.1:0-11024 GCA_043734225.1 Anaerolineales bacterium
GCTATCCACGAAAGAGTGTCCCACGACTAGCGCCCGGAGCCAGTCGGAGGGGACATTTCTATTTGGGACAAAGGGGACATTACTACTTGGGGCCAACACGCGCGGCTGATCCGTTGTAGAAATAGTCAGATCAAGGTAACATGGCCCCCTATGCCTAATCGATTGAGCCGTTTCTGCGACGGCGTGATGGAAGCCTGCTGGCTGCTGGGCCTGGTCCTCACGCCGCTGTTTTTTGACATTTTCTCGTCGCGGGTGTTCGAGCCCGACAAGATCACGTTACTGCGCTCGCTGGCCCTGGCCGCGCTGGCCGCCTGGCTGATCAAGTTGATCAGCGAGAGCGGTTTCCGCTTCGACTCTGCCCGCAGTGAATATGGCTCGTTCCGCGGCCTGCTGCGAGCGCCATTGGTGGTGCCGGTGCTGTGCCTGATGGTCGTCTACATTATTTCGACCATTTTCTCCGTTTCGCCCTATGCCAGCCTGTACGGCTCCTATCAGCGCCTGGAAGGCACTTACACCACCTTTTCTTACCTGATTCTGTTTGCGGTCGTGGTGGCCAACTTGCGCCGCCGCGTTCAGGTGGACCGGGCCATCACCATCGCCATCATCACCAGCCTGCCCATCAGCTTGTATGGCATCATCCAACACTACAAGCTCGACCCGCTGCCCTGGGGCGGCGATACAACTAGCCGCGTCACGGGCAACCTGGGCAATGCCATCTTTCTGGCGGCCTATCTCATTATGACGGCGCCGGTGGCGCTGGGGCGGGTCGTCACCTCGTTCCACAGTATCCTGACCGATCCTGATCCCAAGCAGCTGCCCTACAACGTCGCCCGGGCCGCTATCTACATCTTTATCTTTGCCGTCAACCTGGTGGCCATCTTCTTCACCGGCAGCCGCGGGCCGTGGCTGGGGCTGATGGCCGGGTTCTTCTTCTTCTTTGTGCTGCTCTCGCTGCACTGGCGCGCGCGCAAGCTCACCCTGTCCACCATTGGGGTGGCGGCGCTGCTAGGCGTGTTCCTGGTGCTGCTCAACATTCCCAATGGCCCGCTCCAGCCGCTGCGCTCCGTGCCGGGCATCGGCCGCCTGGGCGACGTGTTTGAAACTCAGGGCGGCTCCGGCCGGGTGCGCGTGCTCATCTGGCAAGGCGTGGTGCAATTGGTCACCCCGCACACGCCCATTACCACCCCGGATGGCGTGCCCGATCAGTGGAATGCCATCCGGCCGCTCATCGGCTACGGGCCCGAGGCGTTGTACGTTGCCTATAACCGCTTTTATCCGCCCGACCTGGCCCATATTGAGGCCCGCAACGCCTCGCCCGACCGCTCGCACAATGAAACCTGGGATGCCATCTCCAGCACCGGCCTGCTGGGACTGGCCGCCTATTTGCTGCTGTTTGTGGCTGTCTTCTATTACGGTCTGAAGTGGCTGGGTATCATTGCCACCCGCACGCGCCGCAATGTGTTTTTGCTGCTGGTGCTTGCCGGCGGCGTCATCGGCGCCACCGGCTTCGTCATCTGGCAAGGGCCGGAGTTCTTTGGCGTGGGCCTGCCCATTGGCATGCTGATCGGGCTGATGGCTTTCCTGTCCCTGTACGCGCTGATCGCGCTGCCGCGCATGGCCGCTGCCGCCGCGGCCGGCGCCTCCGGTCTGCAAGGCTCTCCGGAGGCCTGGCGCGCCATCGCCCTCATCGGTCTGATCTCGGCCATCGTGGCGCACTTCACCGAAATCCACCTGGGCATCGCCATCGTCTCCACCCGCACCCACTTTTGGATCTACACCGGCCTGATGCTGGTGCTGGGCTTCATTTTGCCGGCCACCTCCACCGAGCCGGCCACAGCCGCCGCTTCCGCGACCCCGGCCAAGCTGCGCCGCCGCGGCCGCGTGGTCACCGGTATCTCCACCAGCGATGACAAGCCCTGGCAAGAGGAATGGGCCCCGGTGCTGGTTGGCGCGGCGATGATTGGGGCGATCCTGGTGACGCTGGGCTTCGACTTCATCGCCAATAACACCAAATCCACGCAGGCCGGGCAAATCTTGATCGACTCTTTCACCAGACTGCCCGCCAGCGGTGTTGCCAGCAACTCGTATGCTATCCTGGGCATGGTGCTCATCACCTGGTTGGCCGGCGGCGTGTTGGCCTTGCTGGAGGAGCCCCATGGCCCGCACAGCCGCAATATTGCCACCACACTCGGCGCGGGGCTGGGCCTGGCGGCGCTGACCGCCCTGGTCGCCTGGTTCACCTTTGCCGCTCATCTGGCATCCATCGCCGCCTTTCAACCTGCGACGCTCGACCAATTGTTGACCTCGGCCAACTCGGTGGCCGGCACGCTGACAAACTTTTATATCTGGACCGCGATCATCGTTCTGGCGGCGGCGGGTGCGTTGGGCGTGGCCGGCTGGCAGTCTGGCAGCGCCGCGCGCGCGGCTGGGCGGGCCCGCGGCGCGGCCAATATGTCGCCTCTGGCCATCCTGGCCTATCTGGTGCTACCGGTGCTGGTGGTTGTCCTTTCCATCACCCTGAATTTAAACAACATCCAGGCCGATATTGTCTACAAGACCGGCTTGCAGTTTGACGACGCCGGCCAGCCGCAAGCTGCCATCCCGCTCTTCAAGCGGGCACTGGAGCTGGCCAAAGGCGAGGACTATTACTACCTCTTCCTGGGCCGGTCGTATCTGAATGCCACTAACCAGCAATCCGACGCCACCCAGCGTGACAACCTGCTGACAGAAGCGGAGAGCCAACTGCAGCAAGCGCGCAAACTGAACCCGCTGAATACCGATCATACCGCCAACCTGGCCCGGCTGAACCGGCGCTGGGCGGAGCTGACGACCGATCCGGCCGGGCGCGCCAAACACGCCCAGGCCTCGGATTTGTATTACAGCCAGGCGGTCATGCTCAGCCCGCACAATGCCGGCCTGTGGAACGAGTGGTCGGCGCTGGAGTTCCAGGTGAACGGCGATAATGCCTCCGCTCAAACTCACCTGGATCAGTCGTTTACAATCGATCGTCAGTTCGACCAGACCTACCTGCTCCAGGGCGATTTATACTCCACCCAGGCCAGGGCCATTACCGACACGGTCGCCTCCAAAGCCTTGTTTGGGAAAGCGATTTTTGAGTACCAAACCGGCCTCACCAGCACGGTCAACGGCGGCAATGCCGGTAACATACGTATTAACCTGGCCTCGGCCTTTGTGGGGGCCGGCCGGCCGCAGGATGCCATCACCGTTTACCAGCAGATGCTGGCCAGCAACAATTCCGGCGTCAATCAGTGGCAGCTTTACCTGGCGCTGTCACAGCTCTACGCCCAGACCGGCGACGCTGGCCAGGCGCGAACGTATGGGCAGCTAGCGCTGCAAAACGTGCCGGCCACAGACACCACCGATCAAAAGACCGTCCAGGATTGGCTGACTCAGCTGCACTAGACCGCCGGCCGGTGATCGCCTGATCGCCGGCTGGCCCAAACCCCAATAGGAGATTAACAGTTGGCTAAATACAAGTCCGCGCCGGCGATGGTGATTGACCCGAAGAAACACTACACCGCCACTTTCAAAACCGATCAGGGCAGCTTCGTGGTCGATCTGTTTGCCGACAAGGCGCCGCGCACCGTCAACAACTTCGTTTTCCTGGCGCGCGACGGCTTTTACAACGGAGTGACCTTCCACCGTGTGATCCGCGGATTTATGGCCCAGGGCGGCGACCCCACCGGCACCGGCAGCGGCGGCCCGGGCTATAACTTTGCTGACGAGTTTCACCCCAGCCTGCGGCACGACAGCCAGGGTGTCCTATCGATGGCGAATGCCGGCCCCGGCACCAATGGCAGCCAGTTCTTTATCACCCACGGCCCCACCCCGCATCTGGACAACAAACACAGTGTCTTTGGCAAAGTGACCCAGGGCCTGGATGTGGTGCTGGCCATCCCCGAGCGCGACCCCGGCCGTGCCCGCACGCCCGGCGTCGCCATCCAGTCCATCGACATCACCGAGAGCTAATTTCCGAATCCGGCCCGTGAAACAAAAAGGACGCCCGTGGGCGTCCTTTTTGTTTCTCACGCACCCAGGCCTAGCGCGTGTAGGTTTTCTGCGACTGCGTATAGCGTTCGACGACGTCCAGCCGCACATTCACCCCCAGGCCCGGCCCGCTGGGCACCGACACGGAGCTGTCCGGGTTGAGTACAAACGGCGGATCGATGACGTCTTCGTGATAGTAGCGCGCCGAAGCCGAGATATCCCCGGGCAGGCGGAAACCCGGCAGCGAGGCCAGGGCCACGTTTGAGGCCCGGCCGATGCCCGTCTCTAGCATCCCGCCCATCCAGACTGGAATGTCCTGGGCATAGCACAGATCGTGAATGCGGCGTCCCTCATACAGACCGCTGACGCGGCCCGGCTTAATGTTGATCACACGGCAGGCTTTCAGCTCCAGCGCCCAGCGCGCATGTTCGGCCGACGTAATGCTCTCGTCCAGGCAAATGGCGGTCTTGAGCGCCGCTTGCAGCCTGGCGTGGTCCACGATGTCATCGTGCGCCAGTGGCTGCTCGATCAGCAGCAGGCCAAAGTCGTCCAACTCGGCCAGGTGCGCCGCGTCCGCAATACGATAAACCGAGTTGCCGTCTACCTGCAGCAGCAAATCCGGATGGGCGCTTCGGACCGCGGCGGTCTCGGCCACGTCGCGCCCCGGCTTGATCTTGAGCTTCACGCGCGCGTAGCCCTGGGCCAGGTAGCCATCCACCACCTCCAGCAGCCGATCTACTGTTGGCTGAATACCGACCGACACCCCTACCCGCACGCGCTCGGCGCTGCCGCCCAGCGCCTTCTGAAGACTAACCCCGTCGCGCTGGGCAAACAGATCCCACAGCGCCATTTCCAGCCCAGCCTTGGCCATATTGTGCCCCATCACCGGCTCGGTCAGAACACGATAGGCCGGGATGTCATCGAGGTCGGTCGCCAACAGGCTGGGGATCAGGAAGTCTTCCAGGATGTGCCAGTTGGTCTTGGTCGTCTCATACGAATAGCCCGGCTCGGCCCCGGCCACGCACTCGCCCCAGGCCGTCAGGCCGCCGGCGTGCAGCCGCACCAACAGGCACTCGTGGTTGTACTCCACCCAGCGCGAGGTTTGGAAAGGCGACAAATATGGCAGCTTGACGTAAAACAGGGTGACGTCGTCGATCTTCATGCTTGGTTTTCGTTGACCTCATTGCGCATCTCGCCACGCGAGAGCGCGTAGAACGACCGGTCGCGGCCATCCGCCGGCTCGTGGAAGAAATCGGTCACCCAATATCCGGTGCCGAAGGCCTGGATGAACAGATTGCGCGTCTGGCTGCGCCAGGCGCGCGCCAGGCCCATGTCTTTCAGCTTGATGGCCTGGAAGTTGGTGGGTATTTCAATCAGCGCCAGGGTGTTCGCGGGCGCGCGCCACTCTTCCGCCGGGCGCGGCAGATCGTCGGCGCCAGCCTGGCTGGGGTTTAGAATAGGCGCTCCGGCCAGGGTGAATGAGCTGAGCACCAGCGGCGCCCGCTGCCCAAACATCCGCTCTTTGACGCGCGGCGAAGTGATCCACCAATCCACCTGGAAGCGGTCGGATGGCAGGCCGGCATTGAGCCCATCGCGCATTTCGCCATAGACTGACTCGAAATAGGTGTGGCAGACGGCGCCCAATTTGGCAATGTTGAGGTGGGCATTGCGCGACTCAAGCGGGTCGTAGGTCCAGGTGATCAGCCGCACACCCTGCACGCTAACGTGATCGCGCTGGGCCAGCTTGAGCTGATAGCCCACATGCTGGCCCTGGTATTCGGGCAGCACTCCCATCATGTGCGAGCAGTGTTTCAGCCGCGCCAGCGCCGGCCGGTTCATCTGGCCCTCGTCGGTGCCCAGGAACCCCAGCAGATAACCCACCATGCGCTCGCCATGAAAGGCCCCCATCACCAAGCCGCCGTTGTGGGCCACGGTGGTCAGCATGTGCAGCGGCACCACGTCCAGCTCGGTGCCGGGCCAAACCTGGCGCTGAACCTCCTCGGCCGCGCGAAAATCCGCAATCGATTCCAGTGGACGAACAATGATAATCGGCAAGTCGGTCATAGCTCAATGGCCCAAAACGAAGCGCCCCAGCTCTGGCAGCCAGCGCTTCTGACGAAGGTAACTCAGGGTGGTGGTCGAAAAGCGGGCCGGCATCAAGCCAAAGTGGCCGGTGACGCTGGTCAGCTCACAGGTGCGGCTCATGGCCAGGTAATCCAGCCAGCGCGTGGTCAGCGGCGAGTGCGGCAGCAACTGCTCGAGAAACCAGGCCCCGCCGCGCAGATACACCGGCCGCACCGGCACCACCAGCCGCCGCACCGCCAGCGCCTCCATGACGATCTCCGCCATGGTGCGCAGTGAGATAAATTCCGGCCCGCCCAGCGAGATCACCCGGTTCAGGAAGCTGTCATCCGCCAGGCTCCATTCCACACAGGTGGCCAGGTCTTGCACCCACAGCGGCTGGAGCGCCGTGCGCCCATCGCCGGGCATCAGAAAAAAACCCGGCATCAGCTTGATCAGCCCGGCGAGCACATTCACAAACACGTCGTCCGGCCCAAACAACATCGCCGAGCGAAATATGGTGTACGGCAAACCGCTTTGGCGCACAAACTCCTCGGCAATGCCTTTGGCCTTCAGCACCGGGTAAGCCGAGGCCCGGTCCGAGCCCAGGTGCGATAGATAAACAAAACGCCGCACTTTGGCGTTCTTGGCCGCCTCCACCACCAGGCGTGTGCCGGTGGTGTCGACGGCCAGCACCTCGGCCACCGTGCCGCGCCACTCCGCCCCAACCAGATGCACCACCGTGTCCACCCCGGCCATGGCCGCCCGCAAAGCGCGCTCATCGTCCAGCGAGGCAATGGACACCTGGACCGAGACGCCTTTGGGCAAGCGCGGACTCTGGCGCGAGGGGCGCAGCAAACAGCGCACCTCGTGACCCCCTTCGACCAATTGTGGCAGCAGCGCCCGGCCCACAAAGCCGGTCGCGCCGGTAACTAATATCAAGGTTGACACCTCATCTGCTGCGTCGGATTCGAAAGCCGTGGCGCTGTGCCCGCCTGCGACCAACGGCGCACCCCAAGATGGAATTTTAACATAATTCGGCCTGGATTAGCACTTTCCGATGCCCCGCGGACCGCATCGAACGCCAATTGGATGTGTTATACTCCGCAAGCGTCGCCACACTGTCGGTTCTCAAAACATGCCGCGTATTCCCGGCCGGCGCTCACTCGGATTGGGGAATAATCATGCACAATCGGATTGTTATCACGGGCATGGGGTGCATCAGCCCGTTGGGACATGATGTTGCCACCACCTGGGAGGCGATACTCGCCGGAAAGTCCGGCGCGGGGCCAATCACGATCTTTGACGCCTCACTGCACGAAACCCGCATCGCGGCTGAAGTTAAGGGCTTTGACCCAGCTGCCCTGCTGGGCCACAAAGAAGCCCGCCGGATGGACCGCTATACGCAGTTTGCCGTGGTCTCCACCCTGGCCGCGCTGGCGGACGCCCAACTGACCATCACCGAAGAGAACCGCGACCGCATCGGCGTGTTTATCGGCACCGGCATCGGCGGCATTGGCACGCTGCTGCACGAAGCCGAAGTCTATCGGACCCGTGGACCCAACCGGGTGAGCCCGTTCCTGGTGCCCATGATGCTGCCGGACGCGGCCGGCGGCCAGGTAGCCATCACCTTTGGCATGCGCGGCCCGAATTTGGGTCTGATTTCGGCCTGCGCCACCGGCAGCAACGCCATTGGCGAGGCGGCCGAGACCATCCGGCGCGGCGCTGCGGACGTCATGATCGCCGGCGGCGCCGAAGCCGCCATTGTGCCCCTGGCGCTGGCCGGGTTCAACAGCATGGGCGCGATGACGACGCGCAACGACGACCCCACCCGCGCCTCACGGCCCTTTGACAAAACCCGCGATGGCTTCCTGGCTGGCGAAGGCGGCGCGGTTATCGTGCTGGAGAGCGAGGCGCACGCCCGGGCGCGTGGCGCGCGTATCTACGGCCAACTGGAGGGCTACGGGGTCACCAACGACGCTTATCACGTCTCCGCCCCGCTGGAAAACGGGGCCGGCGCGGTGGTGAGCATGCGCCTGGCGCTGAAGCAGGCCGAGCTAAAAGGCTCGGACATCGACTATCTGAATGCTCACGGCACCAGCACCCAGCTCAACGACAAAAGCGAAACCGCGGCCATCAAGACGGTCTTTGGCGAAAGCGCCTATGACCTGCCCATCAGCTCGACCAAGTCGATGACCGGCCACTTGCTGGGCGCGGCCGGCGCGCTGGAAGCCATTTTCTGCCTGAAAGCCATTGGGGATAGCATCTTGCCGCCGACGATCAACTACGAAACCCCCGACCCGGTGTGCGATTTGGACTACGTGCCTAACCAGGCGCGCCCCAAGACCGTGCGGCGGGTAATGTCGAATTCCTTCGGTTTTGGCGGGCACAATGCCTGCCTTATTTTTGGCCAGTATCAGACGAACGGAAACTGAGAACAGATGCCCACGCAGAGGTATGCGCATATCACCGGCTGGGGCATGTCGGTGCCAGAACGCGTGCTGACCAATGATGAATTGGCGCGCACGGTCGATACCACCGACGAATGGATCGTCGGCCGCACCGGGATTAAGGAAAGGCGTATCGCCGGTCCCAAAGAGTCGACGGCGACGCTGGCGATTGCCGCCGCGCGGGCCGCGCTGGAGTGCGCCGACGTTTCCCCGCGCCAGATCGACCTGATCATCGTCGCCACCTCCACCCCCGAGTACATCTTTCCCGCCACCGCCTGCATCGTGCAGGACACGCTGGGCGCCTCCAATGCCGGCGGGTTTGACCTCGGCGCGGCCTGCTCCGGTTTCATTTATGCCATGGAAATGGGCGCGGCCGCCATCCGCTGCGGCTCGCTGCAAACCGTGCTGGTGATTGGCGCTGAAACCCTGTCGCGCGTGGTCAACTGGAAAGACCGCGGCACCTGCATCCTGTTTGGCGATGGCGCCGGCGCGTTTGTGCTTCAGGGCAGCGACACCCCCGGCGGCGTGCTGGCCAGCATCATGCGCTCGGATGGCGCGGGTGGCCGGTCGCTGATCATCCCGGCCGGCGGCAGCCACCTGCCGGCCTCGGCCGAAACGGTGCGCGACAATCAGCATTTCATTCAGATGGACGGCAAAGAGGTGTATCGCTTTGCCACGCGCGTGATGGCCAGCGCCACGCGCGAGGTGGTGGCTGCGGCCGGACTGTCCTTGGATGACATCGCCTTGATCGTGCCGCACCAGGCCAACGCCCGCATTATCGATTCCGCCGCGCGCAGCTTGAACTTGCCGCTGGACCGCTTCATCGTCAATCTGGACCGGTACGGCAACACCTCCACTGCCTCCATCCCGATTGCCATTTGCGAGGCCGTGGCCGAAGGCCGCATCCGGCCGAACGACAACCTGGTGCTGGTGGGTTTTGGCGCAGGGCTCACCTGGGGCGCCTCCACCGTGCAGTGGAACGTCACGCCCAAGCAGGAAGTTTCCAACCTGCACCGGCTCGGCCGCCGGACGATCTACGCCCTGTCGGGCGTGCGCACCGCCGTCCGCCAGGGACTGCGCCGGGTAGAGACCCTGGTCGGCGGCCCGAGCGAAAACGGCAACGGAAACGGTCACAAACCCTGATTTTTGCCGCCGCCGGGCAGCATAGGCCAGAAAAAGACTGGCCCCCAGCGATCGCTGGGGGCCAGTCTTTTTATATTGGTCTGGCGCGGGCGGTTAGGCCTGCGCGGCCTGCGTCGCCGGAACGGGCTCGGCGGCGGCAGGCGTCTCAGCCTGGGCCTCGGGCGCGGACGTGTTCACCACTTCCAGGAACTTGTCGACGATGTTCTTCAGATAGCCGAAGGGCACGGCGCCCACCTGGCGATAAACGACTTTGCCGCCGGCCACGAAAAGCATGGTCGGGATGCCGCTGACTTCAAACTGCTGCGCCCACTGCGAATCCTCGTCAGTGTTGACCTTGGCCACCACGATCTTGCCATCGTAATCGTTGGCAATCTTCTCCAGGCTCGGCGCCACCTGGCGGCACGGCCCGCACCACGGCGCCCAGAAATCGACAATTACCGGGGTGGTCGACTTCAGGACGGACTCTTCAAAAGCTGCATCGGTAACGTGCACTGGCTGACCCATCGCTAATCTCCTTAACTGATCCCTATGGGCTTGCGCCCGACAGGTTCACGCTCGGCAGATTCAGGCCGCGGCGCTCAGCGCCTCTGCTTCGTGAACTTCGAATTTGCATTCAATCGTGGCCGTTTCCCGCAGCATGGCCGAGACCGAGCAGTACTTCTCTTCTGACAGCTCGACGGCCCGCCGCACAGCCTCCGGGTCAACGCCGTGCCCGGTGACAATGAAATTGAGTTTGATTTCGGTGTACACGCGCGGGTGTGTCTCGCTGCGGTCACCGAACACGCGGATTTCCATGCGGCTCACGTCCTGGTGCTTCTTGCGCAGAATTTCAGCCACGTCCGCGCCCGTGCAGCCGATCAGCGCCGCCAGCACCACCTCCATCGGGCTCATGCCCACCTTGGCGTCGCCGTCCGTCACCATGGTGGCGCTGGATCCGGCTGTAATGTCGAAGGCTGTGCCGCTCTTCCAAACGGCCACTGCCTCTTTGGCGTAAATCGTCATTTCCCAGCTCAGCCTTCTTGGGTGGCCTTGCCCATAATGGATATCAGGTCGTCAAGCATGGCCTGGTCAGCCGGCTCGGACATGCACTGGCAGGCGTACGAACGAGCCACCAGCAGGCCTACCTGGTGTGTGGCCGCTTTAATCGCGGCCAGTTGCTGGACGACCTCGCGGCAATCGCGGTCCTCGTCCACCATGCGCGCCACCCCGCGCACCTGGCCCTCGATCCGGCGCAGGCGTTTCTGAAGCTCTTCTTTTGGGGTGACTGTTACGTCCGGCATGACTAAGCTCCTATATACTCCACCCCAGTATAGTATTGTTGTTTATTTCCGTCAATAGGTATCTATCTGCTGTCGCCAAAAG
>JAYTFQ010000271.1:0-4650 GCA_043734225.1 Anaerolineales bacterium
CCCGCCGCCGTTGGTGTGGGCGGTGTTGGTTAGCAGTTGGCTGCCGGTTATGGCCAGCCGGGCGCCGATATCGTTTTTGATGCCGCCGCCATCTTGCGCCAGGCTGCTGTTGGTGCTGATGACGGTGCCGGTCAGCGTGCCAACACCGCTGTTGAACAGGCCGCCGCCGCTGGTGATGGCCTGGTTGGCGCGGATTTCGCCGCCGGCCAGGCTGAGACTGCCGGCATTCGACAGGCCGCCGCCGGTGCCGGCCTGGTTGGAGGCAATGGTGGTGCCGGTGATCACCAACTGGGCGCCGAACTCGTTGCGCAGCCCGCCGCCGCGCGCCAGGCCGGCCGTGTTGTTGAGGATGCTGGCGCCGCTGATGGTCAGCGTGGCGCCGACGACATTGAACAGGCCGCCGCCCGAGCCGCCGGTGGCGCTGTTGAGGAAGACGGTGGCGTTGGTCAGCAGTATTTTGTTGCGATTGAAGACCGCGCCGCCGCTGTCGAGCGCGTGATTGTTGCTGAACAGCATGGAGTTCGCGGTCAGGTCGCCATCGTTGAAGATGGCGCCGCCGTCGCTGCCGCCATTGTTATGATCCATGACCACGATGTTCATATTGACCGTGGCCGTGCTTTTCGCGATCAGTCCGCCGCCGCCGCCGCCGGCCGTATTGAACAGAATCTTGGCGTTGGTGATCAAGGCCGTGCTGCTGGCGTCCAGGTACAGCCCGCCGCCCCCGGCGCCGGCCGCCGAGGCGGTGTTGCTGATGATCGCGCCGCTCAAAAAGGCCAGCGAGGCATTGTTATCGTTGAAGAGGCCGCCGCCGCCATCCGGGCCATGGCTGAGGTTGTTGGTGAGCGTGCTCTGGGTCACGGTCAGCGTGCCGATATTCAGGATGCCGCCGGCATTGCCGCCGGCCGTGTTGTTGCGCACCAGCACATTTTGCAGCCGCAGCCCGCTGCCGCTCTCGATGCGCAGGCCGCCGCCGGCCGTGCTGCCTTGCGCATCGCCGCCCTGGATGATCAAGTTGGTCAGCGTGACGACGGTGCCCGAACCCAGGACCTGGATGATGCGATCGTTGTGCGCGGCGTCGGCGCCGATGGTGGCGCTGACCCCGGCGGTGACGCTGATGTCGAGGCTGTGGGTGATATCCAGATCGCCGGCGTTGGCGGTGGCGTCTTCGCCGGGGCGGGTGAGGGTATAGACGCCCGCTGGCAGCAGGATCTTATCGGCAGTGACGGTGGTGTTGGCGGCGATGACGGCCTCGCGCAGCGAGCAGTCGCTGTCGCACGCGCCGGGGGCCGGGTCGTCAAAGCGGGTGACCGTCAGGCTGACGGCCGGCGCGCTCCAGCCAGCCCGGGCGGGTTGGGGCGCGGGGGCCGCCGCCAGGCCAGCCAGCACCAGACTCATGATTAGCAGGGTGTGCAGCCGGGCGCGCGTGCGCCGGGCCAAGCTTAGCATGCGCATCGTGTTGGTCTCC
This sequence comes from Anaerolineales bacterium, assembly GCA_043734225.1. Lineage (GTDB taxonomy): Bacteria > Chloroflexota > Anaerolineae > Anaerolineales > UBA6663 > JAYTFQ01. The sequence goes on from JAYTFQ010000271.1 coordinate 1,466, forward strand.
CGTGGCTGGTGGTCATCGCCTCTGTAGCGTAACGGCCTGCCCGCCGGGCCACAACTCGCTCTGGGCATGACTCGTACCTTACTTTAGTAAGGGCCGACTGTCGCGGTCATCAGCCCCCCTGTTTTCATGTGGCGGGTGTGGCGGGTGTGGCGGAAGGCTTTAAAAACAGGCAAATGGTGAAAAATGATGTGGCTTTAAGGTAGAACACATGTGGCGTCTGCAACAGGCGCCATTCGGCGTTACAATGGGGGGCATGGTTCCGCTGGCCAATATCTTGCGCTGGCTGCTGCCCCGGCCCCTGGCGCATGGGGCGGTGGGCTTCTGGGATGAAATGCTCAACATCATCCCGCTGATCCTTGGCGCCGGGCTGCTGGCCTATCTCTATTTCGGCCAACGCAAGCGGCGCGCCGCCGCCCAGCCGCCGGCTGAGGCTGATCCTCTCGCGCCGCCCAGCGCGGGTCCCCCGGCGCCGCCCCAACCCTGAGCGCGGCCGCGGCCGCCTGTGGCGCAGTGGCGCTCAATCCCACCAGGATGCTGCGAAGTTGTAACGCCGCTACTCCAGAAGCCCGCCCTCACAGGAGCACCCACACCCATGGACGTGATTGAAGCCATTCGCACCAAGCGCGCCGTGCGCGTGTTCCAGGATCGCCCGCTGCCGGACGACGTGATCGCCGCCATCTTGACGGCCGGCCGCCGGGCGCAGAGCTCGAAAAATTCGCAGCCGTGGCATTTTGTGGCCGTGCGCGAGCGCGGCACGCTGGTGGCGCTGTCGAAGCTGGGCACCTTTGCCAGCCACCTGGCCGGGGCGGCGCTGGGCGTGGTGATTGTGACGCCCGACCCGGCCCAGCGTTGGTCGATCATGTTCGATGCCGGCCAGAGCGCCAGCTATATGCAGTTGGCGGCCTGGGACCTGGGCGTGGGCAGCTGCCCGGCGACGATCTATGAGCCGGAGCAGGCCGCCGCGCTGCTGGGCCTGCCGCCCGAATGGCACGTGCGCGCGGCGTTGTCATTTGGCTATCCGGCCGAGCTGGCCGAAGCGCCAGCCCCCAAACGGGCGGGGCGAAGGCCGCTGGAGGAAGTGGTACACTGGGAGAAATGGAGGGCTATATGACGAGTACGTTTACGGCTGTGTTCGAGCAGAATGGCCCGTGGTGGATTGGCACCGTTGAGGAGCTGCCTGGCGCCAATACGCAGGGCGCGACCATTGAGGAAGCCCGCCAGAACTTGCAGGAAGCCGTGGCGATGGTGCTAGAGGCCAACCGCGAGCTGGCTCGCCATGAGGCAGAAGGCAAGCAAGTCATCCGCGAGCCGCTCACAGTGAATTTCTAGCTGTGAAACGCCGAGCGCTCATCCAGCATCTGGAAGCGCATGGCTGCCAGCAATTGCGCGAAGGCGCACGACACACGCTGTATTGGAATCCGGCGCGGCGCCGAACATCCACCATCCCCCGGCACACTGAGATTGCGGACCAGTTGGCGCGGAAGATTTGCCGGGACCTGGAAATTCCATTGCCCTGACGGGGCTGAGATCACATGGCGCTGATATTCCTGATTCGACACGGCGAAAACGAATACACCCGCACCGGCAAGCTGGCGGGCTGGACCAAAGGCGTGAGCCTGAACGAGACCGGGCAGAAGCAGGCCCAGGCGCTGGCGGCGCGGCTGAAGCATTTGCCGTTTAAGCAGCTTTACTCCAGCCCGCTGGAGCGCGCGCGAGAGACAGCGGCGCCGCTGGCCGAGGCCTTGGGCCTGACGGTGCAGGTGCGCGAAGGGCTGGGCGAGGTGGGCTATGGCGAGTGGACGGGCCAGAGCCTGAAGGTGCTGGCGCGCAAGAAGCTGTGGCGGGTGGTGCAGGGGCTGCCCTCGGCCATGCAGTTCCCGGCCGGCGAAACCATCCGCGCCGCGCAACTGCGGCTGGTGGACACGCTGGAGGGCATTGCTCGCGAGCATCCCAAGCAGATGGTGGCGGTGTTCAGCCACTCCGATCCCATCAAGCTGGCGGTGGCGTTTTATCTGGGCGCGCCGCTCGACCTGTTCCAGCGCATTCAAATTCAGACTTGCTCGGTGACCGTATTGAGCCTGGGCCAGGGCGCGCCGAGTTTGGTAAAATTGAACGACACCGGCCCGTTTGAGGCGCCGCCGCCTCGCCCGCACAAGGGCCAGCCGGCGCGCAAGCGCCAGCCGGCGCAGCGCCGTGGCGGGCCGCCGCGCGGCTGAGAGGTTGGGACCCGAACACATGGCCAGCACGCAAATCGAGCTCAATCCGGTCAAATCTATTACCACTGGCTTCATCGGCCAGCCGGGCAAACGCGTCTTCTATCTGCAAGCGCACGGCGGCGGCGAGGTGGTGACGCTGATCGTGGAGAAGCAGCAGGTGGAAGCGCTGGCCAACGGCATCGAGACCTTCCTGGAAGAGCTGCACGAGAAGTTCCCCGAGCTGGGCCAGGCCGCCGACGACTTTGACCCCAACCAGATGACGCTGACGCTGCCGCTGGACCCGCTGTTCCGCGTGGGCCAATTGGGCCTGGGCTACGACCAGGAGCGCGACCTGCTGGTGCTGGTGGCGCAGGAGATTGTGGTGGAGGGGCGCGAGACGGAAGAGGGCGGCACGGCGCGCCTCTTCGCCAGCCGGGCGCAAATGCGCGCGCTGGGCAAGTATGGCTTGAGCCTGGTGAAGCAGGGCCGGCCCGTGTGCGGCAATTGCGGCCAGCCTATCGATCCCGAGGGCCACTTCTGTCCGCGCCGCAATGGACACAAGCATTAAAGTTTTGAGCGCTCGCCCTCATCCCCCCGTCCCCCATTCGCCCGCGATCTGGCGTGGGCCAGATCGGGGAAGGGGGTGCCTATGGATAGAGAACCCTTTCTCCCTCCCCCAGCGGTCGAAGATCCCCAAGCGAAGCGCAGGGGAGTGGAGGGCCGAGGTGATCTGGCGTGGGCCAGATCGGGAGAGCGGCTGGCCCTTCCAGCCCTCCAACATGACAAACCGCTCCGTATGAGCGAACCTTCTTCTCGCCCGGTGAAGCTGGAGACGCTGCTGCAAGTGCTGCAGGAGGGCGCGATCGAGGTGCAGGGCCTGCTGCCCAACGGCTCGAACTACACCTTCTTCGCCATGGTCAGCCAGGAGGAAATGCGCACCTTCGCGGTGTATAAGCCCACGCGCGGCGAGCAGCCGCTGTGGGACTTCCC
>JAYTFQ010000272.1:0-10950 GCA_043734225.1 Anaerolineales bacterium
TCCCCCTCCCCGCCATCGTTGTTTTCCACCGTGCCATGCAGCGCATAGCGCGCATCACGCGCCAGGTCGGCCACCTTGGGCGAGGTCGGATTCATATACACATACAGATGCCCGCCGCCGATGAAGGGCGAAACCGGGTGCACGCGCGGCGCGCCCTGGTCCGTCAGCGTGGCCAGATAGGCGATGTGCTCATCCAGGCGCTCAAAGGCAAAATCGGCCAGCTCGGGCGCGGCCGCGGCAAAGTCCTGCCAGGTGGCCCCCACCCCCGCCGGCCGAGCGCCGGCCAGCGAGTATTTGGGCTGATAGAGCTCAACCTCGCCGCCATCAGGCAACTTGAAATGCGTCAGCCAGCCCCACTGCTGCTCGCTGACACCGCTGCTGAAGACCACTCCCCGCTGCCGCAATTCGGCCATGGTCTGCTGCAGATCATCGCAATAGAATGATAGCTGCTGCTGGGCCGCCTGGGCCGGGTGCGAGGCCACTTCCGCATCCCGCAGGCTGAAAATCAGCCAGCCGTCGCCGGTGTCGACGAATGGCAGTCCCAATTGATCGCGCAGGAACGCCCGCACCTCGCCGGCCTGAGGCGTGTAAAACATGGCATGAACGCCTTTGATCATCGCGCAGCTCCATTTCCTAATTGTGGCTGGGCTTCACGAGGCGCTGGGCTTGCCGGCCTGGGCGGTCTGGCCGGGCTTGGCCGAGGGCTGGGCGGCGCGTTTGCGCTCGTCGGCGGCCAACAGTTCAATCGTTTCCAGGTCGCGTTGCAGGCTGCGCTGGCGGACATACCAACTGATGACATACAGCGCCGGCAGGCCAATCAGAAAGACGTAGCCGGCAATCAGAAAGTTGACAGTATCGGGCGTGGGGTCAAGCAAGAGGAAGGCCATAGCAATCTCCTTCAGGCTGCCTGCAGCTCGGCCTTGAGCATTTCGACGCGCTCTTCGAGCCGCGCCAGACGCAGGCGATTGAACAGGAAACAGAAGTACAACACGGTGAAGGCCAGCAGCGCGAACAGGAATGTCTGCAACATCGGCGTGGTCATGGCAAATTGGCCCTTGGCGTCCGCGCCTGCCCCGCCAATAACCACCGGGTGGATGGTGCGCCACCAGCGGATGGACATATACGTGATCGGCACGCTGATGAAGCCGACAATGCCATAGACAGCCGCGAAGCGCGCGCGGCGATCCGGGTCTTCAAGCCCCTGGCGCAGCATCAGATAGGCAATGTAGATAAGGGCCATGATGGTGTAAGTGGTCAGGCGCGGATCCCAGGTCCACCAGGTATTCCAGATGGGCCGCGCCCAAATCGCCCCGGCCACGCCGGCCGAGAGGCTGAACATCAGGCCGATCTCAACCGAAGCCAGGCCCAGACGGTCCCACTTCAAATGGCCCGAGCGCAGATACAGCACCCCGGCCACAACGGTGACAAAGAAGGCCAGGAAGCCCACCCAGGCCGAGGCCACGTGAAAGTAAAAGATGCGCTGGACCTGGCCCATCACCAGCTCCTCGGGCGCGTAGAAAAACACCAGCCCAACAGCGATGAGGATCAGGACAGCCGAGACGATGTTGAGCGTTTGCAGCGCGCGACCTGGCTTTTCCATAGTGAGGCTCCTTTTTGAATTATTCTTCCACCACATACTCAAACAGCATAAACGCCACGGCGATGAAGATCACGTCGTAGACCAGCAGCAGGTTGATCCACGGGCTGATCTCGTCCCAACTGGCAGCGATCAGCACATTGCCCGTGGCGGTCACGGCGGCCACCAGCACCGGCAGCGCCACCGGGAAGAGCAAGATCGGCAGCATCACGTCGCGCGAGCGGCTGTGCACCGCCAGCGAGGCCAGCAAGGTGCCCACCGCCGAATAGCCGATGGTGCCCAGCAGCACGATCAGCAGCAGCAGCGGCTGGAGCATGTTCACATTGAACAGCACCGTGAATACTGGCAGCAGGATGACCTGGATGGCGCCGATAAACAGAATATTGCCGAGCATCTTGCCAAAGTACAGCGCGCTGCGGTCGATGGGCGCCAACAACAGGCCATCCAGCGAGCCGCGGTCTTTTTCCTGCGCCAGGCTGCGGTTCAGCCCCAGGGTGCCGGTGAATGCCGTGATCACCCACAAGACACCAGCCGCCACGTTCTCGCGGGCCGTGCGGTCCAGAGCCAGCGCGAAGTTGAAAATCAAGATGACGAGCAGGGCGAAGACCAGCATCGAGCTGATCAGCTCCTTGCTGCGCAGCTCGGCGGCCAGATCCTTCCACAGCACCGCCCCCACCGCGCGCCCATAGTTGCTCAGGCGAGCCCCAGCGCTGCCGGCGGCCAGCGCGGCGGCCTGCGGGTCGGCTTCCAAGGCGGGGCTACTGGACGGCGGCAGCATAGGTCTCTGCAAAGATAAGCGGATCCACCTCGCGGCACAGGGCGTTGAATACGATGACACCGCGGGCCAGGATGGCCACCCGGTCCGCCAGCGCCAGCGCGCGCGCCAGGTCGTGGGTGGTCAGCAGCGTCGTGCGGCCCGCCCAGCGGGCAGCGGCCAGCACTTCATCCAGCATCTCGGAGGCGTGCGGGTCCAGCCCGGTATATGGCTCGTCGAACATCATCACCTGCGGGTTGTGCAGCAGGGCGCGGCCAATGGCCAGGCGCTGCTGCATGCCGCGCGAGAAGGTGCGCACCAGGTCGTGGCGGCGGGCGGCCAGACCCACCTGCTCCAGCACCGCGGCGATGCGCTGGTCATAATCCGTCAGGCCGTACAATCGGGCATAGAACTCCAGGTTTTCATGGGCCGTCAGGTCGGCATACAACAGGGGATGATGCGCCACCACGCCCAGACGCCGGCGCACCTCGCCGGCCGCCGCCGGCAGCGGCAGCCCGGCCACGCGCACCAGACCAGCGGTCGGCTTGGACAGGGTGGCCAGGATGCGCAGCAGGGTGGTCTTGCCGGCGCCATTTGGCCCCATCAGCGCCAGGCACTCGCCCGGCGCCACGGCCAGGTCCACGCCGCGCAGCACGGGCCGCAGCCCGAAGGTCTTCTTGAGCGAGCGGGTCTCGATCACTGCCAGACCTTCTTCAAATCCCGCTTCAGGGTCGCGCGTTCTTTCTTGTACTTGGCCTCCGGCATCTTTCCGGCGGCATATTCGTCGTCCAGCTCGGCAATCGCCTCCAACAGCTCTTCCTGGTCGCGGCCGGCCGCGGCGCCGGCAGCCAGCGTGCGCGGCCGGCGATAGAACCACACCCCAATGCCGCCCAGGGCCAGCGCCAGCGCGCCCAGGCCAATGGCCAGCGTGCCGTTGCCGTTGTTGAGCACGCCATTGGGCGCGGTGGCGCCGGTGCCGGCCTTGCCCGAAACGCTTAGATTGAGAGTCTGGCCAGATGCAATGGCGGCGGCGTTGAAATTCTGGAAAGCCTGGCCCTGGAAGTTTTGCAGGCCCAGGTTCCGAAGCTGGGGGCCAGACACCTGCACCCCCAGATCCGAGACCAGCACGTCCACGTTGGCCACCGGGTAATTCATTTTCTGCTGAAAAGACAACTGATCCGTGTAGGGCAGGTCAAACGAGAACAGTGCCTGCGCGGCGCCCTGGCCGGGCGGGACAGATGACAAGAGTGTGAGCTGATCGCCGTTGACGAAAAAGGTCTTGTCAAGCTGCTCGTTTTGGACGTTGACATGGGTGGCACCGGCCGGCAGGTTAAAGCTGAGCGGGTGGCTGCCGTCGGCGACCACGGTCTTGTCGGAGTGGTTGCTGAAGATAAACAGCTGCCCGACCGTCACCACGCTGGCCGAGTTGAATTGCAGGAACATGTGCACCTGGTCAACGGCCAATCCGCTGGCATCGGTCGTCGTGTCATAAATGGGCAGCGTCACGCTCAGAATGCCAGCGCTGAGGTCAAAGGTGCCCACCTGGGAGGCGTAGGTCACATTCTGATAAACCGTGGTGGCCAGGAATTGCCGACCCGGGGTATACGGCACAGCGGAAAACTGAAAGCCGCTGTCCGTGCCGAGCGTGGTGGTAAACGTGCCGAGCAGGTTTTGCCCATCGAAGCTATGCAGGGTGACCGACAGCCCGGCGGGCACGATGCCCTGGGTGGTGCTGTTAATCACCTTGCCGGTGACCGCGCCCGTGTGCTCCGCTGTGAGCTGGTCGGGCGAGGAATACAAATAGGCAAAGGCCCGCACCGCATCCAGCGCCGCCCAGCGATCGGCTTCGCTCAACTGGGTGAAGGGGTGCGCCGCGTCGCCGCCAGACACGACCTTGAAGAAGTCCTGCTGGCTGCGGGTGGCCATGAAGGCCTGGTCGGCGAAGCTGGGCACGGGCGCTGACTGTTTGGCGGCATCGACGCCTTTGCCCAAGCCGTCGCTGCCGTGGCAGTTGGCACAGTTGGCGGCGTAAACCGCCTGCCCGGAGGCCAACTGGCTGGCGGGCGTGCTCAGGGTAAATAGAAACGACACCAGGCTCCAGCGCTGCTCATCCGTCAGGGTGCTGGCGAAAGGCGGCATGAGCGCCTGCTGGTTGCCCTGGGTGATGGTATTGAAGATGAGCTGCGGGGTCAGGCCGCGCAACGTAGCGGCGTTGGAGAAATCGGGCGGCGGCTTGGGCAGCTGGGTGGCCATGGTGCCATCGCCCGCGCCTTTGTTGCCGTGGCAGGGCGCGCAGTGCTGCAGATAGAGCAGCCCGCCGGCCTGGGCCGCCGGCCGCGCGGACGGGAAAAGCGCGCTGGTGGCGCTGGTGGGCGCCGTGCCGGTGGCGCCGGCACCCGAGCCGCCGACCGTAGCGGGCAAGCTAGTGGCGACGCGCGGGGAGGAGGTGGCGCCCGGCGGCGGCGTGACATCGCCGGCCAATGAGCAGGCCGACAGGCCCAGGCTGAGCAACAGCAACGCAAAACCGAGTTGCCGACCCCGCGAGCAGGCCCGCCAGAATGACCACAAAACTAGCATCGGATTTTCGAACAGACTCCTGTCTGGCCTCAGGCTTTGGCCGGGCCGGCCACCGAGGCCGGCAAGGCCTGCCCGCATTGGGCGCAGAATTGATCGCCAGCGCGTGCCGCGCGGCCGCAGTTACCACAGGCCACGGTTTGCGGTGAGCCGCACTTGGGGCAAAATCGATCGTTGGCCTGCACTTCCGTCCCGCACTGTGCGCAGCTCAGCGGGGGCAGGTCCAGCGCGGCAGCAAGGCCGTCCGCCAGGCTGGGCGGATCATTGCCGGTCGGTTTCGCCGATGCGATCTGCTTCTCCGAGGCGTCAGCCGGCGCAGCGCCCGGAGCTTTGGCTCGCCGCTGGGCGATATTGGCCTCAATCTCTGCATCCGAGTCACGCCCATGGGGTTTGGACCTGGTCGGCGCGGCCACGGCTTTCGGCGTGCCGGCAGCCGGTTTCCGCACGCTGCCGGCCGGCGGGGGCGAGGCGCGCCGCGCGCGCGCCCGCGCTACGGCGGCCTCAATGGCGTCGCTCGGCGCGACCAGGGACGTTACAACGGCTAGCTCCGCCGGGGCACGCAGGGCGCGCTTGCGGGCCACTGCCGCTTCAATGGGATCGTCCGGCGCGGCTGAGCTTGCTTCGGTATCGTCCGACGGCACTCCCAGGGCATCAAGCTGCTTGAGGATGGCCACACCTTCGGCCACCAGGATGGCCCGTTGCGCGGCGTAATCATCGGCATTGATCTTGCCAGTGGCTTGATCAAAATCCAGGTCGCGCAACTGCACCAGCACCCGCTCGCGGCCGTTGATCAACTGTTCCGCGCGCGTGGCCGGCTCGTCGTTCAGGCCGTGCTGCTCGAGCAGGGGCCTCACGGCCACAAAGGCCACCACCAGCAGCAAGGCCAGCCCCAACAGCACGGAACCCAGATCCATGGCGCTTACTCGCTCAACAGCGGGTCGATCTTGGCCCGGATTTGAGCCAGAGTGGTCGGCCCAATAAAGGTCGCGCGCAGCTTGCCGGCCTTATCGACAATATAGGTCTCGGGCACGCCGCGAATGCGGTAGGCCTGCGAGATGCGCGTGCCCAGATCAGCGCCGTTCATATAGGTAATATTGTAGCGTGACAGGTAGGCGCGCGCTTCGGTTTCGGTGTCGACGTAGTCCACGCCGACGAAAACGACGCTCTGCCCCTGGTATTGGCGCCAGGCGTTCTCCAGGTCGGGCGCCTCCTGCGAACAGGGGATGCACCACGAGGCCCAGAAGTTGACCAGCACCACCTTGCCGTGCAGGTCCGACAGGTTGACTGCCTTGCCATCGAACGATTGCAGCGCAAAGCCAGGCGCATTCTCGCCCGCGCCCACCTGCGCGGCGGCCAGGGGTCCAATGCGGCGCATTTGCAGCGCCACCATGAGCAGCAGCCCCATCACCGCCAGGAAAACGGCCACCTGCCACCAGCGCAGACGGCGGGCCGGCTTGGGCGCCGCGGATATCGGAGACGGGTTTTCTATGTCGAGAGCCATAACGCAATCCTAGATCCGCTTCTTCAGTTCCTGCTCCAACCGCTCAGTGTATTCATCACCGCTCCCGGCGGCGGCCTGGGGCGCCGCGGCCAGCGGCCGTGCCGCCGGCGCCGGGCGCAACTGGCGCAGCACGCGCCACAGCACCACCGCCCCGGCCAGCACCAGCAGCGGCGGGATGACCCACACCAACACATTCAGGCCGTGGCTGGATGGCCGCGCCAAAACCCGCTCGCCGTACTGGGTGACGAAGTAATCCAGTATCTGCTGGTCCGTCCAGCCCGCGGCCAGCTTCTCGCCAATGGTGGCGCGCCATTGGGCGCAGGCCTGCGTGGGGCACACATCCAGCGGTATGCTCTCGCACACCGGGCAATACAACTGGTGCGCCACCCGGTTGATGTCATTGTCCGTGATCGGCCCGGGCGGCGTAGCGCCCTGCGCCGCGGCTCGCCCGGCCGAAAGCACCACCGCGAGCAAGACCAAAGACAAGATCGATCCACGAAGGACACGAAGTTCACGAAAAAAACCACAACCGAGAACAGACAAACTTTGGCCACGCACGACAGGAATTTCACGAAAGAAAATCTTAAACCTTCGTGTTCCTTCGTGTCCTTCGTGGATCATGCTCTACGCTCGCGCCGTCGCGGCGGCCATGACGCTGGTCACGCGCCGGCGCGACTCGGTGGCATCCGGCCAGGCGGCGATGAGGGTGCCCAAGATGAAGAAGAAGCCGCCGGCCCACACCCAGTTCACCAGCGGGTTAAGGTAAATCTTAAAGGTCGCGCCATCGGCGGCGATGGGCTGCCAGTCCACCAGCAGCACGTACACGTCGTTTTCCACCGAGCTGCGCACGCCGGGGATGGTCATGGCCTGCTGCGAGTCGAAGTAATAATCCCGGCGCGGATGCAGCACAGTCAGCAGTTGGCCGCCGCTGAAGACGCTGACGGTGGCGCGGTCCACCTGCCTGCCATCGGGGGTGGTGAATTCGTCCAGGCTGTCGTAAGTGATCGTATAGCCGCCGACGCTGAGCTGCCCGCCGGGCTTCACCAGGCCCTGGGTGGTCTGCTGGAAAAATTGCGAGCCGATGATGCCGATGGTCATCACCACCACCGCCAGGTGGATGGTATAGCCGCCATAGCGGCGGCGGTTGCGAGCGACGAGCGTTACCAGCGCGGTCCAGGGCATTTCGCCGGTGGCGCGCATGCGGGCGCGCGTGCCGCGCACGAATTCCATCGACGTGGTGAGCGCGACAAAACCGCAAATGCCAAAGCCCAGCAGAGCGCCCACGCTGCGCATGCCCGCGACCAGCAGCACCGCCACCAGCAGCAGCGCCGCCACAAAGGGAATCCACAGCAGGCGGCCCAACTGGCGGGCCGAGGCCTGCCGCCAGGCCACCAGCGGCGCCACGCCCATCAGCAGCACCAGCGCGGCAAACTGCGGGCCAGCGACGCGGTTATAAAACGGCGGTCCGACCGTGATGGTTTGCCCGGTAAATAGCTCAGAGACCATCGGGAAGACGGTGCCCCAAAAAACTGAGACGGCGATGCCCATGAAGAGCAGATTATTAAGCAGGAAAGCCGACTCGCGCGACAGCAGGCTGTCGAGCTGGTGGTCACTCCCCAGGTGATCCCACTCGCGGAACAGCAGGACCAGGGAAACAGTGAACGTGATGCCGATAAAGGCAAAGAAGAAGGGGCCAATGGCGCTTTGGGCAAAGGCATGCACGGAGGACAACACGCCCGAGCGGGTGAGGAAGGTGCCGAAGATCACCAGCGAATAGGTCAAGATGATCAGCACCATGTTCCAACGCTTGAGCATGCCGCGTTTTTCCTGGATCATGACAGAATGCAGGAATGCGGTGGCTGTCAGCCAGGGCATGAACGCGGCGTTCTCCACCGGGTCCCAACCCCAGTAGCCGCCCCACCCCAGCACGTCATACGCCCAGCGCCCGCCCAGGATCAGCCCGAGCGAGAGGAACAGCCAGCCCACCAGGGTCCAGCGGCGCGTGGTGCGGATCCATTCGTCGTCGGCGCTGCGCGTGGCCAGGGCGGCAATGGCAAAGGCGTAGGGCACCACAAAGCTGACAAAGCCAGTGTAGAGCACCGGCGGGTGAATGATCATGCCCGGATGGCGCAGCAGCGGGTTCAGGCCATTGCCGTCCGCCAGCACCATCGGAATGGCGCCGAGCGGCTGAAGCATACCCGTTACTGTGGCGCCGCTGGACAGTTGCCACAGCCGGGCGAAGGGATTCTCAAAACTCACCACCATGAACAAGAAAAAGCCCAGCGTGACCATGGTTACCGCGATCACGTAGGGCATCAGCGCCCGGTCGCGGTCCCATTTGCGCAGCATGGCGGCGGCCGAGAAGCTGGCCATCAGCCAGCTCCACCATAGCAGGCTGCCAGCCTGCCCGCCCCACAGCGCCGTGATCTTGAGATAGAACGGCATGGCGCGGCTGGTGACGGCGTGGACGTAATTGATCTGGTATTGATCGGTGACCAGCAGGACGATCAGCAAGCCGGCCGCCAGGGTGATCAGCGGCCAGGTGAGCAGTGCGGCGTTGTGGGCGCTCTCAATCCAGGCCGGGCGGTGGCGTGCGGCGCCCACCAGGGCCATTACCGCGGCGTAAACGGCGCAGCCCAGGGCCACCAGCAGCGCGATAAAACCAAAATTGGCGATCACCGGCTAGTTCCCGGCGGGCGCGGCTTGCGACGGCAGTGCATTTTGGTAACGGGTGGGGCATTTCAACAGCAGCTCGTCGGCGTGGAAGACGCCGTCCGCGCCGATTTTGCCGGTGACAATGGCCTGGGCCTCGTCCTTGAGCAGGTCCGGCTTCGGACCGACGTAGACCACCTGGATGCGCCCAGACTTGGGGTTAATGACGGCCTGATGCAGCGCCTCGGCCAGGCCGCCGGCGGCGGTGATGGTCTTATCGTCATTGCTGATATTGGCCATGGTGAAGTTAATGGTGAGCGTCTTCGCGTCATAGGTGATGCTGCTGCCCATAACGGCGCCCGAGGCGCGCAAATTCTTGCCGATGACGGCCGCGCCCTTGGCCTGCAGCTCATCTACCGTGTAGAAATACTGCGCCGTGCTGCTCATAGTCGTGACAATCAAATAGATGATCGCGCCAATGATCAGAAGCCCACCCACCAAGAACTTGGCCCGGCCGCCATAGCGCGGAGCAAGAATGCGTGTCCCAACGGTCGTTTCAGCCATGCTGCTTACCTCCATTGTCGTTAACCCACACCCCAAGATCGAGTGTTTTTCCAGCGAAGATCAATCGCGAGCCGGCGTCCCGCACTGCCGGCAGAACCGATCTCCCGGTTGATGCCGCTGCCCGCACTGGGTGCAAAACCGCGCCGGGGCATCTTTTAAAGTCGTCGCAGCGGGGCGATTGGTTACGCCCGGAGCGGCGCCGCTTACCAATTGCCTGGCTGCGGGCGGCTGGGCACCAGTCTGGTTCAGGCGGCCAGGGCCGGTACGGCCGCGCCCCGCCGGCCGAGCGGAGCGGCGCGCCGCTGGCTGGCGTTTAGCGCCCCAGCGGGTGTACCAAAACGCTCCACCGCCGGCGGCCGCCAGGCCCAGCGCTCCAGCGGCGAGCACCCCGGGGAGCCAACGGGGCGTGCCGCCGGCTACAACCGCCGGCTGAGCGGGCGCGGTCGGTGGCGCAACGGCGGCCACGGAGAGCGTGCTGCCCGACTTCGTATAGCGGATATCTTCAGACACGATCCCGCCGGCCGGCAAGGCGCCCAAATTGAGCGTGTCATAACTCAAACCAAACTCACCCGTGCCCGCCGGTGTCAAGGCGGGTTGGCCAGTCAGGCTGCTGGCGCCGACCGGCTCTTGCACCCGCACAGACGCCTGGGCCACGGCGAAATCGCTCTTCCACCGAAAGGCAAACGAGCGCGTATCGCCGCTGACCACCAGCCCGGGATCATAGTATTCCACCCGGAACGCCGCCGAGGTCGTTGTGAACTTAATGATTATATCCTCACCGTCGGCGGCCGTGGTATAGGTTGCCTGTAGCAAACTGCCGTTGGCGCCGGTCGTGGCCACCGCGCTGGGGGTGATGGCTGCCGCGGGCATGCGCACCGTCAGCGGCGCGGGTAGGGCCACGCCCGACGCCACCACGCCGTCCAGGATCACCAGGCTCGCCGGCCGGTCGTATTCTGGCCAGATCGAGATTTGCAGCGAGGCCAGGCTGACCGCCTGCTGAGCGCGCACTGGCGCCGCCAACGTAGTCCCCGCCAGCACGGCAATGACCGCCAGGAACAGGTGCCATCGCCGGTTAGGCCGTGAGGCCCGGGTTGGTCTATGCCGGCCAAATTGGATGCCGTGGCCCGCCCCCTTCGGGCTGGCCACGGCATCCAATTCGGCCAAAATATCCTTGATTACCTTGTTCACAGCGAAGTGTCCGCGCCCTCCGGCTGGGTAGTTGCCAAGCGTATTCTAATACCCATTCGGAACGGCGCGAATGCCCGCCGAGTCTTTTTCTTGCGAGCGACGCCAGTCGGCTGTTGAGCC
>JAYTFQ010000273.1:0-3513 GCA_043734225.1 Anaerolineales bacterium
TTAATTGTAGGAGCGCCTTGCAGGCGCGATTGGCGGCAGCCCCATCGCCGCCATCTGCGTCAATTGCGGTCGGCGACCTGTTAAGTTAACGCTTATGGGCCGGGGGGGTGAGGCGGCCCGGCCGGCGACAACTCGCCCCAAACTGAAATACACCCTGTACAAGCCACGTCTTTGACACACCTTCCTCCCCATGCTATCATTCTCTTGCTCGTGTCCTGACGGCCAGCGCTCTCGCCTCGAGGGCGCTTTTCATGTGAGAAGCCTCTAATTGCGAACCGTTGACTGGCATGATGGCGGGGTCCGCCTCATCGACCAACGCCTGCTGCCCAACCGTGTGGAGCGCCCGGTCTACCACGACTACGTCGCCCTGGCGCGAGCCATCAAGGACATGGTCGTGCGCGGCGCGCCCGCCATTGGCGCCACAGCTGCCTTCGGGCTGGCGCTGGCCGCCAGCCAGAGCCCAGCCGCTGACCGGCCCGCGCTGCAGCGCGACCTGACCCAGGCCGCGCTGGTCCTGCGCCAGGCGCGGCCCACCGCTGTCAATCTGAGTTGGGCGCTGGACCGGCTGCTGCGTGTGGCCGCCCACGAAGACCTGACCACCGCCGATGATGTGCGCCAGGCGCTGCTGGCCGAAGCCCAAAAGCTGGCCGACGAAGATGTTGCCCTTAACCGGCGCATGGGGTTCAACGGCGCGGCGCTGGTCGAAGATGGCGACACCATTCTGCACCACTGCAACACCGGCGCGCTGGCCGCCGTTGATTTTGGCACGGCGCTCGGCGTGGTCTTCGCCGCGCACGAGCAGGGCAAGCATGTGCACGTGCTGGTGGACGAGACCCGCCCCCGGCTGCAGGGCGCCCGCCTCACCGCCTGGGAGTTGGGCCAGGCTGGGATCTCTTATGAAATCATCGCCGATGGCGCGGCCGGCCATTTTCTGCACCGTGGCGAGGTAAATCTGTGCCTGGTGGGCGCGGACCGTGTGGCCGCCAACGGCGACGTGGCCAACAAGATCGGCACCTATTCGCTCTCCGTGCTGGCCCGCGAGAACGGCGTGCCGTTCTACAGCGTGGTGCCCACCTCCACGGTCGATTTATCCCTGGCCCACGGCGACCTGATTCCCATCGAAGAGCGCGGCCAGGACGAGGTGCTCGGGCTGCAGGTGGGTGGCGAAGCGGTGGCGCCGGCTGGGGCTCGCGCGCGCAACCCCGCCTTCGATGTCACCCCCAACCGTTACCTGACGGCGATCATCACCGAAAACGGCGTGGTGCGCCCGCCCTATCTCGCCAACCTGGCGCGCGCCGTGCGCACGGAACTCTAGTCAAAGGCTGCGCTTTGCGAATCGTCATTACCGGCTCAATCGCGTACGACTACATCATGTCCTTTCCCGGGCAGTTCAAGGATCACATACTGCCCGACAAGCTCGATTCGCTGGCCTTGAGCTTTCTGGTCGAGAGCATGACCAAGCATCGCGGCGGGGTGGCGCCGAACATTGGCTACACCCTGGCGCTGCTGGGCGAGCACCCCGCCATCCTGGCCACCGCCGGCCACGATTTTGAAGATTACCGCCAGTGGTTGGAAACCGTCGGGGTGGACACCAGTTCGGTCAAGATCATTCCCGAGGTGTTCACCGCTTCCTTTTTCGCCGGCAAGGACCGCATTAACGGCCAGATCGCGCTCTTCTACCCGGGCGCCATGGGCCACGCCTCCGAGGTCTCATTTGCCGGCCTCGGCTACCGGCCCGACTTTGCCGTGATTTCGCCCGACGACCCGGACGCCATGAACAAGCATCTGCGTGAGTGCATGCTGATGGGCATCCCCTACGCCTACGATGTGTCCTGGCAGTTGGCCCGCCTGCCCGCGCCTGAAATCGTCGAGGGCGTGCTCGGCTGCCGGATGCTGGTGGTCAACGACTACGAGATGGGCATGATCACCGACAAGACCGGCATGCTTGAGACCGACCCGCGCCTGGCCGACAAGATCGTGGCCGTCACCCGCGGCGAAAACGGCGCCACCATTTACGCCGGCGGGCAGCGGTACAATATCCCGGTGGTCGCGCCGCGCCAGATCTTGGACCCCACCGGCGCCGGCGATGCCTTCCGTGGCGGTCTGCTGCGCGGCATGGCCTCCGGCTGGGATTGGTCCATCGCCGGCCGCATGGGCGCGCTGGCCGCCACCTATTGCCTGGAAGTTCTGGGCCCGCAGAATTTTGCCTACACCCGCGCCCAGTTTGTGGCGCGCTACCGCGAGAATTTTGACGATGATGGGGTGCTTGACGCACTGCTGCAGAACTAATCTAGAGGAGTTTGTTTATGACGGCATATGATGTAAAAAATACCAACCTGGCCGACGGCGGCCGCTTCCGCATCGAGTGGGGCGAGCAGGAGATGCCGGTGCTGCGGCTCATCCGCGAGCGCTTTGCCAAGGAGCAGCCGCTCAAGGGCATCCGCGTCTCCGCCTGTCTGCACGTCACGGCCGAGACCGCCAATCTCATGCACACCCTGCAGCTTGGCGGCGCCGATATCGTCTTGTGCGCCTCCAACCCGCTCTCCACCCAGGACGAGGTCGCCGCCAGTCTGGTGACGCATTACGAGATCCCGACTTACGCGATCAAGGGTGAAGACACTGCCACCTATTACCAGCACATCAAGGCCGCGCTGGATCACAAGCCGCACCTGACCATGGACGACGGCGCCGATCTGGTAAGCACCATCCATAAGGACCGCACCGAGCTGCTGGATGGCATCATCGGCGGCACCGAAGAGACCACCACCGGCGTCATCCGCCTGCGCGCCATGGGCGCCGACGGCGCGCTGAAGTTCCCGGTGCTGGCCGTCAACGACGCACAGACCAAGCACTTTTTCGACAATCGCTACGGCACCGGCCAGTCCACCCTGGACGGCATCGTGCGCGCCACCAACGTCTTGCTGGCCGGCAAGGCCTTCGTCGTCGGCGGCTACGGCTGGTGCGGGCGCGGCCTGGCCTCGCGCGCGCGCGGCATGGGCGCCAACGTCATCGTCACCGAGGTCGACCCGCTGCCGGCGCTGGAAGCCGTGATGGATGGCTTCCGCGTGATGACCATGGCCGAAGCCGCCAAAGTCGGCGACATCTTCTGTACCGTCACCGGCGACATCAATGTGCTCGACAAGGAAGACTTCGCCCTGATGAAGGATGGTGCCATCATCTCCAACTCCGGCCACTTCAACGTGGAGATCGATTTGCCGGCGCTGCAAGCCATGTCCAAGACGCACCGCAAGGTGCGCGAGTACGTCGAGCAGTTCGTGCTCGCCGACGGCCGCCGCATCAATGTCCGGGCCGAGGGCCGGCTGATCAACCTGGCCGCGGCCGAAGGCCACCCGCCGAGCGTCATGGATATGTCGTTCGCCAACCAGGCGCTGGGCGCCGAGTTCATGGTCAAAAACGCCGCTAGCCTGGAAAACCGCGTTTACCCCATCCCTGGCGAGATCGACCGCGAGATCGCCCGCCTCAAACTGGCTGCCATGGGTGTCACCATCGACG
>JAYTFQ010000274.1:0-5947 GCA_043734225.1 Anaerolineales bacterium
GGCGATCGCGCGGCGCTTCTTCCGCCTGCCGTATTACCATGCGCGCATGCGCATGCGCGAGCGCAAGGGCTGGATCGACTACGCCAGCTTTCGCACCCATCGGGGCGCCACGCCAGCCGAATTTGACGGGCGCTACCGGCCAACGGGACCGGTGTATGCGTCACAGCCAGGCACGCTGGAAGCCTGGCTGACCGAGCGCTATTGCCTGTACAGCCTGGGGCGGCGCGGCGAGGTGTATCGCGGCGAGATCCATCACGCGCGCTGGCCCTTGCAGCCGGCGGAGGCTGAGATTAAGATCAACTCCATGGCGCTGGCTTGCGGGCTGCACCTGCCGAACATTGCGCCGGTGCTGCATTTCGCGCGGTCACTGAAGACGTGGGAGTGGATGATTGGGAGAGTGCAAAGGTAACTGGTGCGTGGTACGTGGTGCGTGGTCAATCGAGGCTTAGTGATAAGCAATGGGGCAGGTCAAGGACAAGAGTAGGCTGCAAGAAGGCCAACCCGTTGGGCGGACGGCAGGATGCCAAAGACTTTATCTAAGAAAGATCCAAAACTGGTCGAGGCGGTGAACCGTCTGACGCGGGTACAGCGCATTTGGGGCCTGCTGCTGCTGGGGCTGGGGGCGCTGACCGAATGGGCGGGGGCAAGCAATCACCCGGTGGCAGGGCTGCCGCTGATCGCGGTGGGGCTGTTCGCACTGGTGTGGGCCGAGCCGGCCGTGCTGGCTGCGGTTGCGGTGGCCGTGGCGTTTTCGATTGTGCCGACGATCAATCCCCGGCTGACCATTCTAGGCCCAGACCCGCTGCGGCTGGCGCTGGATGGCAGCGTGATCGAATTGGTGGCGATCGTGGTCGGCAAGGCGCTGATTGTGCTCACCGCGTCCAGCCAGTTCCTGTTCTATCGCTTCTTGTACGGAACGGCGCGCGCCACCAGTGAAGACCCCAACCTGAACATCATCCCCGAGATGGTGCCCAACCGCACCAATGGCCTGGCGCGCTCGGCGCGTTGGATTGGGCTGATCGGTTTGGCGCTGGGCGCGGCGGGCTTGCTGTTTGTCTTCGCGGTGCCGGCGGCCCTCGCCACGCCGGTGTTGGGCGAGATGGCCGCCAGCCTGGGGGTGGTGGCCATCGGCCTGGGGGTAGGCTGCGCCTTCTCGCCCACCGACGAGCGCCCGGCGGCGCTGACCAGCCTGGCGCTGGGGCTGGTCGCATACACGCTGGGCGCGGCGGTGCTGTTGGCGTTGTGAACACTCGCCCGGTGAAACGCGTCCTGGCGGCTTTACTACTGTGCGCCGGCACGGCCTGCGGGCTGCTGCCCATGCCGCGGCTGGTCTTTGATACGCCTTCGCCGCCGCCGACCACCGGGCCGACCGCCACGGCGCTGCCCACGGGCAGCATCACGTTTAAGGCGCACGTGCCGCCGGGCACTCCAGCCGGATCCGCGCCGGCCGTGCGCCTGTTCGACCCGGTGGGCGGGAGCAGCCGGACGATAGTGCTGGCCAACACGGGCGACAATCTGTGGTCGGGCGGCGCCAGGGCGCCGGTGGGCGTAGTGCTGCGCTATGAGTACATCCGCCCCTTGCCCAGCCTGGTGGAAGAGGCCACCGCCGACAAGCAACCGATGCGCTACCGACTGTTCGCGGTGACGACCGGCGCCAGCACGGCGGAGGACATTGTGGCGGCCTGGGCGGATGCGCCCTTTGCGGGCCAAGTAGGCGCCGTGGATGGCCGGGTATGGAACGGCAACAACCAAAAGGGCGTGATGGGCGTGCTGGTGGCGGCCGGCGGCCAGCAGACCATTACCGCCCTAGACGGCACCTTCTCGTTTCAGAATTTGCCAGCCGGCCCGCAGCGCGCGACCGTGCTGGCACCCGATGGATCGTTGAGCCCCGCGCAACAGACGGCCACCATCAGCCCCGGCCAAACCACGCCGTTGGACATTGTGAGCGCCGATCCCAATGCGGTGCACCTGACTTTTCTGGTGCAGCCACCGGCGGGCACCAATGCGGCTGCGGTTCTGCGGCTGGCGGGCGACGTGATCCAGTTGGGAGATACCCTGGTTCCAGGCAACACGGGTTCGAGCATTGCGGCTGCGCGCGAGCCAGTGCTGGTGCCACTGGCAGATGGGCGCTGGACGGTGCGGCTGCAGCTTTACACCGGCATGGTGCTGCGCTACAAATACACCCTGGGCGACGGGTTCTGGAATGGCGAGCTGGACGACAGCGGCAGCCCGCGGCTGCGCGAGCTGGTGGTGCCGGCGGCGGACATGCTGGTGGATGACACTATCGCCACCTGGCAGAGGCCGGGCACGCCCAAAATCACGTTCGAGGTGTCCACACCCAGCACAACGCCCTCGGCAGACAGCCTGACCCTCCAGTTCCGCACCGGCGCCTGGCACTCGCCCCTGCCCATGTGGCGCATCGGCGCCAACGATTGGCGTTTTGTGTTGTATAACCCGGGCGACCTGGCCGGCAGCGTGTTCTATCGCTACTGTCGCAATTATGCCTGTGGCAGCGCGGACGATGCCGCCACGGCCGGCAACGGCAGTACCGGCCGCTTCTTCAACCAGGCGCTGTTCGACCAGAATCTGCGCGATAGCGTCGGCCGGTGGCAATGGCTGGAAGGCGGCGCCGGCGGAGCAGCGGCGCTGCCGGCCGTTAAAGCGCATCCCAATTTCGCGTCGGGGTTTGACGAGCCGGACAACTGGCAGCCTGGCTTCCTGCCTTTCTACGCGCAAGCCTTCGGCGCGATGCAGGCTGACGGCGCCGGCTGGGTCAGCTTTACCCGATTGGCCGCGGCGCACATGCAGCCGCAGCCGAGCTATGGCGATGACCTGGCGCTGGCCCCCGTGGCGGCCGATTGGACCGCCATCGTCAGCACGGCGCACAACGTCGGGCTGCGCGTGAGCCTGCACCCGGTCACCTGCCACTACACGCCCTATGGCGCCTGCGATTATTGGAATGGGATCAAGTACAGCGCTGCCTTTTGGGACAGCTGGTTTGCGGCTTACGAGCGCTTCCTGCTGACCGAGGCGGCCCTGGCGCGCGACAGCGGCGCGGACCAATTGGTCGTCGGGGATTACAAGCTGCGCCCGTCGTTCCCAGGTGAGCCTGAGGCCGCGCCCGACGCGGAGGCCCGCTGGCGCACGCTGCTGGCCAAGGTGCGCGGTATTTATGGCGGCCCGCTGGCCTTTGAGCTGCTGATGGGCACCAATGTTTGGCCTAGCTCCCCACCATTCATGGATGCAGTGGACGTAATCCGCGTGTGGTGGTGGGCGCCGCTGAGCAACAATAACCGGCCCGGCATTGCCGAAATGGCCGGTGCGGCCGGCGCTCTGCTCGACAGCCAGGTGCTGCCGATGCAGCAGCGGTTCAACAAGCCGGTGGTGCTGAGCGCGGCCTATTTGTCGGCCGATGGAGCCGCCACGCAGTGCCTGCGCCGGTCAGACGGAAAGTGCTATGCGTTTGAGGACCTGGCGCCGGACGCGCCGGACGTACCCACCTACGCGCTGGGCCTGGCCGAACAAGGCGATATTTACCAGGCACTGCTGCTGGCAGTGAATGACCGGCCGTGGGTCAGCGGCGTTTTCAGCTTTGGCTACAACCCGGCCGTGGTGCTGCTCGACAAATCGGTCTCGGTGCGCGGCAAGCCGGCTGAAGACATTCTGGCGGCCTGGTTCCCGAAACTACAGGGGCATTAATGTTTCAATTTTCAAGATTTTTGTCGATGCAATCCGCCTATGGCCCGTCCTTTTCAGCCGACGGCCAGCGCGTGGCCTTTCTTAGCAATATCACCGGCGTGCCGCAGGCCTGGGTGATGCCGGCTGCCGGCGGCTGGCCGAATCAGGTGACATTTGAGAAAGACCGGGTGCAAAGTGTCGCCTGGTCGCCGGTAGACGATAGCTTGATTTTTGAGCGCGACATCGGCGGCGACGAAAATTCGCAATTGTATTGGGTGCTGGCGGATGGTTCAGGCGAGCGGCGACTGACAGCCGCCGACAACGCCATGCACATTTTTGGCGGGTGGTCGCCCGATGGCCGCGCGATTGCGTATGCCGCCAACCGGCGCAACCCTGGGCGCTACGACATCTGGCTGCAGGATCTGGCCAGCGGCGCAGAGCGCATGATCTGGCAAAATGACTTGCCCGGTTTCCTGTCGCCAGCCGGATTTTCGCCGGACGGCACCCGCTTGCTCGTGATGCGCCTGAGCAGCGCGATTGATGAAGACCTATATGAGTTGGGGCTACAGGGCAGCGGGCCGGCCGAGGCGCGGCTGCTCACGCCTCAGGCTGGCGCAGTGCGTTTTAGCGCAGCGGCATATAGCGCCAACGGCCAGGATATATTGTGCCTGTGCGACCTGGACCGTGACACCCGCGGCGTGGCCCGCCTGAACCGATCGGACTTGAGCCTGAGCTGGCTGGCAACGCCCGAGTTCGAGATCGATGATCTGGCCGTAGCGCCCAACGGCCGCTGGGTGGTGTGGGCGGAAAACCACTCGGGCGCGCACCAACTGATGGCGCTGGACCTGACGACCGGCACTCGACGCGAGGCGCCAGGGCTGCCCAAGGGAGCGCTATTGGCCTCTCCGGTCGACTTCGACCAATACGTGCTCAAATTTTCACGCGATGGGCAGCAGTTGGCGTTTGCCTTCTCGTCGCCGCGGCGCAGCAGCAACATTTGGCTGTGGCAATTGGGCGCTGATTCGAATCAGCCGGATCGCCTCGGTCAGATTACGCACAGCAGCCAGGCCGGCCTGGCCCCGGCTGACTTGATCGAGCCGGAGCTGATCCAATATCCGACCTTCGACGGGCGACGAATACCCGCCTGGTACTACCGGTCGGCAGCCGGTGCAGGCGAGCGCCGGCCGGTGGTGGTTTATGTGCATGGCGGGCCGGAGGGCCAGAGCCAGGCCATCCTGATGCCAATCCTGCAGTATTTTGCCTCGCGCGGCTTGCACGTGCTGGCGCCCAATGTGCGCGGATCGAGCGGCTATGGCAAGGCCTACATGGACCTGGACAACGTCGAAAAACGGCCCGACTCGGTGGCCGACCTGGCCCACGCGGTCTATTGGCTGAGAGAGAGACCGGAAGTGGATGGCCAGCATATCGCTGTTTTCGGCGGCAGCTATGGCGGCTTCATGGTGCTGGCGGCCCTGACGCAGTATCCGGACCTGTGGGCCGCCGGCGTCGACCTGGTGGGCATCGCAAACTTTGTGACGTTCCTGGAAAACACGGGCGCCTATCGCCGGTCGGTGCGCGAAGCCGAGTATGGCAGCCTGGCGCACGACCGGGCGGTGCTGGAGGCAATCTCGCCCATCCGGCACATAGACCGCATCACGGCGCCGCTGATGGTGATCCACGGCCAAAACGACCCACGCGTGCCGCTGTCGGAGGCGCAGCAGGTGGTGGAGGCGCTGCGGGCGCGTGGGGTGCCCGTGGAGTTTCTGGTCTATCCGGACGAAGGCCATGGATTGGTGAAGCTGGCCAACAAGTTGGATGCCTTTCCACGGGTGGCGGCGTTTCTGGAACAATATTTAACGCCTGAGGCTGGTTAGCAAAAAGCGACCGGACGGTGAGTCGGATAGATTATTTGAGGCTTATTCCTGACGGGGCGCTGCGCGTCACGCGCCACCGCGATGGTTGGCTGAAGTCTGCGCATTCGCGCTGGTCAGAAACCGGCGGTCGCGGATGACATAACGGGAGGCTCTTCGCGCGCGACCTCGACGTATGGTCCAAGCCAGCGCATTCGCGCTCAGAGGTTGTGAATTTATCGCGTCCCAACATCGAATTCGCGGGCCTTTTGTTATTTGGGCGCAAAAAATCTACGGGAAATTGAATAAATTCACAAACTCTCAGAGTGGACAGCTAGCGCAAGCTAAGTTTCTGGCGTCGAAACATGCCGCGCGCGGCGTGGTTACTCAGAGCGATAGTCATGAAGGTCTGGAGATTG
>JAYTFQ010000275.1:0-1780 GCA_043734225.1 Anaerolineales bacterium
GTCGATTTCATCGACCGCCTGGTTGAACACGATTTCTCCAAGAATCATCGCACACAACCTGTTCCAAGAGTCAGCGCGCTTTGCGCTTGTTGTTCGGCACGGGGTGGAGCATCTTGCGCACCTTCAAGGCCAGGTGCACCGAGAGGCGCGTGTCGGGGTTGGTCATGTCCAGCCCGGCAATTTGAGAGATGCGCTCCATGCGGTACAGCAGCGAGTTGCGGTGAATGAATAGCTTCTCGGCGGTCTGGCTTAGGTTGCCCAGCCGCTCGCAATAGGCTTCCAGCGTTTCCAGCAAGTCACCGCCGCCCTCGTAGTGCAGCAGCGGCCCCAGCGCCTCGCGGCAAAAAGCCTCCAGCTCCGGGTTGCCTTCCAGTTGGAACAGCAGGCGGTAAACAGACAGGTCGCCAAAGTACAATGGCTTCTGCTCGCGCAAGCGCGCCGCCATCGAGAGCGCCTGGGCGGCTTCGCGGTAAGAGTCTTTCCAATAAACTAGCTCACCCCCCGGCCGCCCAATGCCGCCAAAGGCCTCAAACTGGGGATATTCGTTAGCGGCGGCTTTGCGGATGGCCAGCGCCATGGCCAGGGCCGGCTCGGGTTTGTCCACCGCCGCCACACTCACAAAGGCCACTACTTCCGGCCCGCGCGGGCGCACCAGCGCGTTCAGGCCGTGCTGCACCACTGATTGATTGACCAGCGTCTCCAGGCGGCGCAGGCTGGGCGCGGACGGATCCTCCACCCAGCGCCAGGCCATGGCCATATGCGGCATGTCAATATCGGCGCCAACCCGCCCGGCCCAGCGCACCAACTCATCCATCGACACGCTGCCCGTCAGCACCGCGTCGATAAAATCGCCGTGCGCGCGCTTTTCCGCGTCGCTGACGGCCTTGGCCTTGGCCATCTCCAGCGCGCAGGCCGCCGCGCCGTATTCCACCACCAGTTGATCGAGCGCGTCAATATCGCCGGCCGCGCCCACCACCGACAGGTAGCCGCGCGCCATGCCCTTGGAGACGATCGGACAAACCAGCCGCATGAGCCCGCCCGGCAGCGATTGATCGCGCCAGCCAGCCACGGCCGCCGCCTGGCGCCGGTCGCGCAAGCCTTCGGGAAGCTGGCTCATCGAGCTGAGCGCGTCGAGCACTTCCGGCCACACAGTGCTCATGCTGTTGGCCACCGACTGCGCCAGCGGGCGCAGCCGCTTGTCCTGCACCACCACCGTCTTTCCGGTCAGGTCGGACATGGCGCGCGCCAGGCCATCCAGCCCGCCGCCTTCCAGCGAGCGCGTCATCAAGGTTTGCGAAACGAGGGCGCCGCGTTCCACCAGATACGACTGCCGGTTGACAATCAGCTCGAGCGCTTGCTGTTGGATATCACGCAGGGAAGCGTCGGCGGGCAGCAGCATCACGGCCAGATCGGCGGTGGAGGCCGCCGTGCTGCCGGCCGGAACGGCCACGCCGGCCACGCCGCGCTGGGCCCAGCTTGCCAGGTCGCGGCGCGAGGGCGCCGTGCCGCACAGCACAAAATCGTCGGCGTCCGGAGCCAGGCCGGCGCCCGCCATCACCACCCAGCTCACGGTGCGATCGCGCAGCGCGGGCGGCGGAGCGGATGTGCCGGGCGGGAAAGCCAGTCGCAGGAGTTCGCCGAGAGAAACTTGGGTTGTGACTGCCACGTAATTGCCTGGCCTCGCGCGTTGAACGCGCGCGGAGACTCAGCAATGGTAGCAGAATTCGCGATAAATTTCCAAACGGGTTGGGGCGGACCTACGCGTCCGCCCGCCGCGGGT
>JAYTFQ010000276.1:0-16491 GCA_043734225.1 Anaerolineales bacterium
GCGGCGTTCAAATGAACGCCGCTACGCGCAGCAATTTTCGATAACAATTCAATCAGATATACTATCCACCCGAGAGCCAAAACATATGTCCCCAGACACCCTGACCATCTCCGCCGCCGCGCTGCGGCGCTTCATCTATGACGCTTGCCTGGCCGCCGGCCTGGCCCCGGCGGATGCCGCCACGGCCACGCAGGTGCTGGCCACCGCCGACGAATTTGGCGTGAGCACGCACGGCGTGAAGCTGCTGCCGGCCTACATGCGCCGGCTGCGGGCCGGCGGCGCCAACCCGCGCGGCCGGCCGCATGTGCTGCGCGAAGGACCGGCCTGGGCGCTGGTCGATGGCGACTCGGCGCTTGGCCCGATCGTCGGCATGTTCGGGATGCAGACCGCCATCGCCAAGGCGCGGACCGCCGGCATCGCCTATGTCGGCGTGCGCAACGGCGGCCACTTCGCCGCCATCGGCGGCTACGCGCTGCTGGCGGCGCAGGCCGGGCTGGTGGGCGTCGCCACCGCCAACGACATTCCCTCGGTGGTGGCGCCCGGCGCGCGGCGGGCGGTGCTGGGCACCAACCCGCTGGCCTACGCCATCCCGGCCGGCCGGCACCCGCCCATCCTGCTGGATATGGCCAGCAGCACCGTCGCCGGCGGCAAGGTCTACCAGGCGCGCATGCTCGGCCAGGCTATCCCGGATAACTGGATCGTCGGGCTGGACGGCCAGCCGACCACCGATGTGGCGCTGTATCCTGAGCAGGCGGCGCTGGTGCCGGCCGGCGGCTACAAGGGCTTTGGGCTGGCGCTGCTGGTGGAAAGCCTGTCGGGGCTGCTCAGCGGCGCGGCGGTCACCTGGGAGATCGCTTCGTGGATGGCGGTGGCGCCGGACCAACCGACCCAGCACGGCGCGGCCTTCATCGCCATCGACCCGGCTGTCTTCGGCCCGCGCGAGGAATTTCTGGCGCGGGTGGACAAGCTCATCGACGAGATCCACGCCGCGCCGGCCGCCGAGGGCATCGAGCGCATCCTGGTGCCGGGCGACCGCGAGTTCGCCGCCCAGCAGCGCGCCCAGCGCGAGCCGCTGGTGCTCTCGGCCGACGTGGCCCAAAATGTGCGCCTGGCCGCCGAGCTGGGTGGGCTGCGACTGGACGACTATCTCTAAACCTTAGCCACGAATTTCACGAATTTACACGAATTGAAGATGAATTAAGGGTAGATCCTTTTTCGGTATTTTTCGTGAAATTCGTGGCTAAGGTTTGTTTTGAAAGGGCAAGATGACATTACCTGATGGCATCACCACCTGGGGCCGGCGCATCCATGGGCCGACGCTGCCGGGCCAGGGCATTCGCTGCCAGCGCGAGACGCCGCTGACCCCGGCCGAGGCGGACGAAGTGGTCCAGATCATCGCCAGCGCCCGGCGCGAGCACCGCACCACCTTCCTGCCCGAGCGACTGCGCACCCGGCACTGGGATTCGATCCTGAACACCATGGAGCGCATCAACACCGAGCTGGCCTGGCCCTCGGCCGGCTGGAAGATCGGCGCGGCGGCCGAGGACGTGCGCCGCGCGGAGGGCGTGCCGGGGCCGGCGCCGGGCCAGCTCAGCCGCGACGGCATCTACCCCAGCCCGGCCCGGCTGCCCAGCCGCCTGTTCATCCGCTACCGCTGCTCCGAGTGCGAGTTTGCCTTCCGACTCAGCGCCGACCTGCCCACGCGGCCCGCGCCCTACACCGAGGCCCAGGTGGCCGAGGCAGTGGAAGCGCTGATGCCGGCGCTGGAGATCGGCGACACGGTTTTTGAAGACTGGTACGGCGCCAGCGGCTATCAGGGCTCGTCGCTCGACAACGGCGGCGCGGCGGCCTTTGTGTACGGCGCGCCCATCCACGACTGGCGCAAGCTCGATCTGCCCAACGCCAAAATCGATTTATATATGAACGGCGCCTACATCAAGTCTGGCTATGGCCGTGCCGCTATGGGCAACCCGCTCACCTCGCTCACCTGGATGGCCAACTGGCTGCGCGAGCGCGGCCGCGGCCTGCACGCCGGCGAGTTCGTCAGCACCGGCACCTGCACCGGCCACTTCTTCGCCGCGCCCGGCGACCAGTTGGACGTGGATTTTGGGGAGATTGGGAAGGTGAGCGTGATTTACGAATGACGCTGCCCGCGCATGCTATACTCTCCTGACGAGCGCCGCGGCGCACCCGCGCACTGTCGCGCCGCCCGGCCCTTGCCCAGTCTTTGTCTGACAGTTCGATAGCTGCTGCGTCCGGGCTGCCCTGGCTGTGGGCGGCGCTCCCGACGAATCGGTGGACGGATACGGCCCCTCAGCCCAGTTTCCGACGGAGGTGCGCATGCAATCCCCCCTGGTCCGCCTGCTCTTGAGCCTGACGCTGGTCGTGGCCGCGCCGCCGCCGGCGCCCCCCGCCGCTCCGGCTTGCGAATCCGGCACCCTCAACACCAATACCACCTGGCTGCTCGCCAGCAGTCCCTACACCGTATGCGGCGTCCTCACTGTCGCGGCCGGCGCCACGCTAACCATCCAGCCAGGTGTGACGGTGCTTTTCCAGGCCGGCAACAAGCTGAATGTGGCCGGGACGCTCACCGCGCTGGGCACACCGACCCAAACGATCACCTTCACCGGGGTCAGCCACGCGGCCGGCTCGTGGGGCGGCCTGTCCGCCGTTGGGACGGCCATCACGCCGGCCAAGGTCAGCCTGAACCATGCCCTGGTGGATTATGGCGGCACGGCCGGATCGTCCGGCGCGGCGGTGTATGCCGACCAGGCGGCTCTGACCATCACGCGCAGCCTGATCCGCAACAGCGCCGGCAACGGCGTGTACGTGTCCATCAATGCGCGCCTGGACGCCCACCTGGACCAGTTCACCAACAATGCCCAGCGCGCCATCCAGTTGAACCAACCCTCCAGCTCGCTGCTCATGACCGAGCTGTCGGCCAGCGGCAACGGCGCCGACGGCGTGTGGATCGAAGGCACGGCCAGCATTCATGGACAGCAGCGCTGGACGGCCCCCGGCGTGGCCTATATTGTCAACGCCCCGGTGCACACCAGCCAGGGCGATATTCTGACCATCGACCCGGGCAACACCCTGGCCTTCACCACGCTGGGCTGGCTGGATATCCGCGGCGGGTTGAGCGCGCTGGGCACCCCCGGCCAACCCATCACCTTTACCGGGCAAACCCACACCGCCGGCAGTTGGCGCGGCTTGTTCTTGAATGGTGTCAGCGAGGCCGTCACGCAGTTGGACCACGTCACCATTGAATATGGCGGCAGCGACATCCACGGCGCCAACATCGAAGTGGCCAAAGGGCGGTTGATCGTGCATCACAGCCGCATTCGCTACAGCGCCACGGATGGCATCCTTTTCGACAGCAATTCCGGCGGCTCCATCCTGGAAAGCGAGATCGTCAGCAACACGCGCTACGGCGTTTGGAATTCCACACCGCAGCGCCCGGTGCAGGCGACCAACAACTGGTGGGGCGACCCCAGCGGGCCGGACTCCGACGTGGCCCAATGCCCGGTTGGCCTGGGCTCGCGGGTGACGGCCGGCGTATTTTTTCAGCCTGTGCTCACCAGCACCACCG
Organism: Anaerolineales bacterium; assembly: GCA_043734225.1. GTDB lineage: Bacteria > Chloroflexota > Anaerolineae > Anaerolineales > UBA6663 > JAYTFQ01. The sequence continues at coordinate 3,590 of JAYTFQ010000276.1, forward strand.
CCACAGTCCGGTTTCCGCTCAGCCGCACGCCCAATGTCACCCTCACCCCGCGCCGCTGGTTTGCGCCCGCCGATAACACCACGAAAATCTACTTTGATGTCACCGTGCGCGACGGCGACGGCTTCCCCTTGCCCGGGCGCACGGTCCAACTCAGCGCCTCGCTGGGACAGGCCACCGCCGGCGGCATCACCGATCAAGACGGGCATACCCTGGCGTTTCTCACCTCGCCCACCGTCGGCGATGCAGAGGTCACCGGCGTGCTGACCACCATTGGCTGCGAGGGCTACCTGGCGCCCCAGGCGCGGGTGACCTTCACCCCGCCGCTCAACCTGACCGACCTGTTCCCAGAGGCGCCCGCCTCGTACTTTGACGGCAACCTGAGCATCTCGCCGCTGCCGGTGATCGTGGGCGCCCCGACCGTGTTGAGCGCCAAACTCACCAACCCCCTCACCGTGCCCATCACGGTCGATGTCGCCTTCGGTTTCGCGCAATCCAGCATCGGGCTGGCCTTCGGGCCGATCCACGACTTTGTCGGGCAGGTCATTCCCGCCCATAGCAGCCTCACCCTGTCCACCAACTGGCTGCCGCCCATTTCAGGCCACTACTGCATCCAGGTCACCTACTCCGTCACCGGTTTTGGCGCCAGTCTGGCCTTGCCTGCCGCCGGCGGCAGCAGCGGGTCCCAGCGCGGCAATCTCCAGGCCTTCCCCGGATCCACCGGCTCGGATGCCAAGGGCAACGCCCTGGACCGGACCAGCAACGCGCTGGATGTGATGAACTCGTACATCGGCAACGCCTTCGACACCGACCCCTTCTCCATTCCGCTGGAGCTGCTCAATCGCGGCATCCAACTGCAGCTCAACTTCGCCAATATTATCTCCGGCGCGCTGGCGGGCGATCCGCCGCGGGCCGACTTCCGCCAGCTCGACAGCCCACATAAGCTTTTACTGCCCCCGGTGCTGCCCGGCAGCGGCCTGACCTCGGCGCGCGCCGCGGCCCTGAACGCGCTGGACGACGCGCTGGCGGAGGCCAATGCCGCCGCGCGCGCGGCGGCCATCGCGCTCGACCGCGCCGGCGGCGCCTCGGCCGCCGGCGATTTGCAGTGGTCGTCGCTCCAGGCGGCGGCCGTCATCGACTACAACCAGCTCTTTGGCACGGCCCTCATCACCGCCGCCGCGCGCATTGACGGTGTTTTGAATGTCGCGGCCGGAGAGGGCCAAACCACCCTGGTGATCTCCACCTCCGACGTAATCAGCATGCAGCAGCATCTGGTCGTGGGGTTCGACCCGGGCGAAATCGCCGACGCGCACGCCGTGGGCCTGACCGACGCCGACCTGACCGCCATTCGCCAGAAAATTCTGGCGGCCAAGCCGGAAGACCTGGCCGGCGACCTGGTGCCGCGGCTGCGCGCCCTGCGCGATGAGTTCCTGGCGTTGAGCAATGTGCTGCTGCACCCGGTTGCGTTTGCGCCCGGCTTCAGTGTCAGCGGCGGCGCCGGCTTGCAGTTGCCCTCCGATAACAGTCTGGCCGCGCCAGCCGGCGGCAACCGCATGGCCCAGGTCTTCAATACCGTTTCCACCTTCCAGCTCGGCAACCCGCTGACCCACACCGCGCTCATCGACCTGAGCGCCCGGCGCATCGATCTGCCGGCGGATTGGGCGGTGGAAATTTCGCCCGAGCAAGTCAGCCTGGCGCCCGGGCAGCAAGTCACGGTGACGGTCACGCTTATCGCCGGCAGTCCCGTGGCGCAAGGCCGGCGTCCGCGCGTGGCGGTCGAAGGCCATGCCGGCGCGCAGTTGTTGGGCGGCGTGGTATTCGAGACCGTGGTGCCCAATTACGTCTTCTTTGATGGCCGGTTGCGGATATATGTGCCGCTGGTGAGCCGCTAGCGCGACAGCGAGCGGGCCCGGCCCGTCACTCTGCTTGAGACGCCGGGCCCGGAAAAAGGAGAAGGCGATGAAAGTCTTTCTGACAGGCGGGACCGGGTTTATTGGGCAACCACTGGCCGGCGCGCTGCTTCGACGGGGTTGGGAGGTGACCGCGCTGATTCGCAAACCTGAGAGCCCGCAGGCGCAGAATTTGCGCCACATGGGCGCAACCTTGTCCAAGGGCGATGTCACCGAGCGCGAGTCGATGCGGGCGGGGATGCTGGGGGCGGATATGGTGGTCCACAATGCCGGGGTGTACGAGTACGGTCTGGACGCGGCCGGCGCCCGGCGCGCGCGCGAGATTAATGTAACCGGCACGGACAACACGCTCGGGCTGGCGTTGGAGCTAAAGATCCCGCGCAGCCTTTATGTCTCAACGGTATGGGCCTTTGGCGATTCGGGGCGCGAGTCACGCGACGAAACGTTTAAGCGCCAGGCGCCGTTTTACTCGGCTTACGAACAAACCAAGACCGAGGCGCACACCATCGCTGAAGCGTATCAACACCGCGGGCTGCCGCTGGCCATCGTCTGCCCGAACGGGGTGATGGGCGTCAATGACCATTCGGCGATGGGCTACTTTTTGCGGCTATTTGTCAACAACCGCATGCCGCCGATGGCCTGGTCGCCCGACTCGATCTTTTCGTTTGTCGAATTGAATGATCTGGTGGAAGGCATTGCCCTGGCGGCCGAAAAAGGCCAGATGGGCCAGACCTATTTCTTGTGCGGCGAAGCCAAGAACTTTAGAGAACATTTTGCCTATTGGAATGATAAACCCGGCGGCTTTAAGCGCCGGGTGTGGATCCCCGCCGGGCTGGCGGAGCTGGCGCTGTGGCCGTTGGAGCCGGTGCAGCGCGCGGCCGGCTTGCCGGCGTTCATGTCGCGCGAGACGGTGCGCGGGGGGTCGAGCAATCTTAACTACTCGGGCGCGAAGGCGCGGCGGGAGCTAGGCTGGACCTACAAATCGGCCCGGGAAATGTGGCACACCATCCTCGACGGAGAAATTGAGCTGGCGGCAAAACGCCGCGATCGAAGCTTCATGTCGCGGCTGAAGCCGGTGGAAATTGGAGCACCGTAAGCCCCCCGGACCCAATTTGCCTCCCCGCCATCTCCGCCTACAATAAGCCCCAGGGGGCCAGTCGAACTGGCCCTTTTCTATTGTCTCGCCGCCCACCGATGCTCCCCTTCTCCCCTTCTCCCATACTCCCACACCCCCCGCACCCGCTCTTCGTTGTGTGCTTCGTTGATTCGGCCGTACTACTCTTAAAGCCTCAGTCTTTCTGAGGAGAAAGCGTCAGGCGTTCTCGTGCAAACAGCAGTCACGGAAAAGCAAATCGAACACTATCGCCAGCAGGGCTTTTTGGTGCTGCCCGGCTTTCTCGACCCGGCCGAGCTGGAGCACTGGCGCCAGGTCACCGGCGAGGCCGTGCGCCAGCGGCTGGCCGGCGCGGGCCTCAACAACCAGGCCAACCCGGAGAGCTTCTACGCCCAGGTGTTCACGCAGTGCCTCAACCTGCGCGACATTTACCCGCCCATGGCCGAGTTGCTGTACGACCCGCGCCTGGCCGCCGTGGCCGGCGCGCTGGCCGGGGTGGACGCCATCCGCGTCTGGCAGGACCAGGCGCTGATCAAGCCGCCCTACGGCAACCACACCGGCTTTCATTTCGACGATCCCTACTGGTCGTTCTATTCGCGCCAGGCCGTCAGCGTGTGGGTGGCGCTGGACGAGGCCACCATTGAAAACGGCTGCCTGTGGTACCTGCCCGGCACCCAACTGGAGAGCCGCTTCGAGCTGGTGCCCATCGCCGAGAACCTGGGCGACATCTTCAAATACTACCCGCAGTGGAAGACCATCGCCGCCGTGTCCGCGCCCTGCCCGGCCGGCAGCCTGGTCTTTCACAACCCGATGATCGCCCACGGCGCCGGGGTGAACATGACCCCGCGCCCGCGGCGGGCCATGACCGTGGCCTACATGCCCGACGGCATGACCTTTAACGGCCAGCAGAGCCTGCTCTCCAGCGAGTACGTTGAAACCCTGAAGCTGGGCGACCTGCTGAACAACGACCAGATCAACCGGCTGGTGTGGCGCCGCCAGGAGACCATCGCATGATGCAGATCGCGGAATTCTTCTATCCCTATCCCACCCGGCTGTGGCAGTTGTGCAAGCAGTTGGGCGTGAACCACGCCGTGACCATGCTGCCGTATGAAACGCCCGCGCCCGAGCAGAACGCCCCGCGCTCCTGGGCCGCCTGCCACGGCCAGCAGAGCCTGGCCGAGGCCCCGCGCGACGCGGACGGCCACTACCCATGGAGCCTGGAGGCGCTGGCGCAGGTGCAGGCGCGCTACGCCGCCGGCGGGCTGACGCTGTCGGTCATCGAGAGCAGCCCGCCCATGGAAAAGGTGCGCCGCGGCCTGCCCGGCCGCGACGAAGAGATCGAGCAAGTTAAAGTCATGCTGCGCGCCATGGGCCAACTGGGCATCGGCGTGTGGTGCTACAACTTCCTGGCCATCGCCACCTGGGGCCGCACCTCGTTCACCACGCCCACCCGCGGCGGCGCCCTGGTCTCGGCTTTCCGCGCCGCGGACGTGCCGGCCGACAATGCGCCCGCTGGGATGACTCTGACGCACGAAATCTTATGGGACAACCTGCGCTACTTCCTGGAGCGGGTGGTGCCCGTGGCCGAGGCGGCCGGGGTGCGCCTGGCGCTGCACCCGGATGATCCACCCGTGCCGTATGTCGGCCAGGTGCCGCGCATTATCAACAGTGTCGAGGCCTTTCAGCGCGTGTTCGATCTGGCCCCCAGCCCGGCCAACGCCCTCACCATGTGCCAGGGCAACTTCGCTTTGATGACCGACGACCTGCCGGGCGTCATCCGCCACTTTGGCGAGCAGGGCAAGATCGCCTTCGTGCACCTGCGCGACGTGCGCGGCACAGCGGCTGATTTTCAAGAGACCTTTCACGACGACGGCCCGACCGACTTGCTGGCTTGCCTGCGCGCCTACCGCGACGTGGGCTTCAACGGCGTGCTGCGGCCCGACCATGTGCCCACCCTGGCCGGCGAGGCCAACGACGCCCCCGGCTACGCCGCCCTGGGCCGGCTGCACGCCATCGGCTACATTCGCGGGCTGTCCGAAGCGGTCAATGGAAGAGCATGATCCGAAAATGATTGGCGCGGCCAGCGACGCTCGCCGCGCCAATCATTTTCGGAAACAGAGGAATACACAGCATGTCTCAAGACTTTACTGACAAAACCGTCATCGTCACCGGCGGCGCCAAGGGCATCGGCGAGGCGGCCGCGCGCCTCTTCGCCCAGAGCGGCGCGGCGGTGGTGATTGCCGACATCGACGCGGCCGCCGGCGAAGCCCTGGCCGCCGCGCTGCCCAAAGCCCGTTTCGTCCAGACCGATGTCTCGGTCATGGGCCAGGCCCAGCACGCCGTGGATGCCGCCGTGCGCTGGACCGGCGGGCTGGATGCGCTCTTTAGCAATGCCGGCGTGCAGACCTATGGCCTGATTGAGAACGCCGGCGAAGAAGACTATGAGCGCAGCATGGCGGTCAACTTCCGCGGCCACGTCTGGATGTGCAAATACGCCATCCCGCAGTTGCGCCGCCGCGGCGGGGGCGCCATCGTGTGCACCTCGTCGGTGCAGGCGCTGGCCTGCCAGACCACGGTGGCGCTGTATGCCGCCAGCAAAGCCGCCACGCTGGCTCTGGTCAAGGGCCTTTCCAACGACCATGCCCGCGAGGGCATCCGGGTGAACGCCATCCTGCCCGGCTCTGTCGATACGCCTCTGCTGCGGGCCGCCGCCGCCCAGATGACGCCCGACAACCCGCAGGCCTCCATCGACGCCTGGGGCAAATCGCACCCCATCGGGCGCGTGATTACCGCCGACGAGGTGGCGCAGTTGGTGCTGTTTCTGTGCAGCAGCAACGCCCGCGCCCTCACCGGGGCCGCTTATCTGGTGGATGGCGGCCTGCTGGCCCAGGTTCCGGTCAGCCTCAAAGATTAGTTATTTTGGGGCGCCACTCTGGAAATATTGGGTGTATTATGTGAATAATTGGTTTGAATTTTACAACCTTATGATGGGAATGTTTGTATATAGATATATTTTCAGCCACGCGGGCCAAAAAGTTGCAGCTTCAAGCCTGTGGTGGCATAGGCGAATTGCTGAGCGGCCCGCCAGGCAGGCCGCCACAGGCCGGCGCGAGAGGCACCACGCGGCTTCGCGCCGGCTGGCAGTGAAGGGAGGCGCGCTACCACAAAAAAACACAACGTTCGGCCCCACTCGCATCGGATGTAAACCGTGATCGGTTCAACCTACCTGACAAGGACTCTGAACCATGACTGTCAAAAATACCCTGACGATTGAAGAATTCAGCACCCAGTTGGCCGACCAGCCTCAATCTTCCCCCGAGATCAAGGCGTTTGGCCAGCTCAGCACCATCGCCAGCCCGGCGAAGGTGGAAGAAGCCATCACGCCGGCCTCGTCCTGGGGCTGGCACTAATCCCGCCGCCCTGGCGCTGCGGAAAGTAACAGTCGCCCTCGCGACGTTGCAAAACGCCGCGAGGGCCTCTTGCGAGAAATAATTGATGAATGCCGATCAGATCAAAGCCGCCATCTTCGCCCTGCCGGAAATTGCTGCCTGGCCGGAGATGGCCAGCGTGTTTGGCCGCACCAGCGGCAAGCTGAGCACCGAATGGGAGCTGCCCTACCTGGCCTGCCAGGCCGTGGGCGGGCCGCCCGAAGCCGCGCTGGCGGGCGCCGCTGCCCTGGCCTGCATTCAGCTCAGCATCGTGCTGGTGGATGACATGCTCGACGACGACCCGCGCGGCGATTATCACCAGTTGGGTTATAGCCCCACCGCCAACCTGGCGCTCGCCTACCAGGCCGCGGCCTTCGCTCTGGCCAAAACGGCCCCGGTGGACGCCGAACGCCGCGCCGGCCTCAGCGTCTGGCTGGCGCATATCGGCCTGGGCACCGCGCTGGGCCAGTATCACGACGCCCACAATGCCGGTGACGAGGCCGCCTATTGGCAGGTGATGCGCGGCAAGAGCGCGCCCTTCTATGGCGCCGCGCTGGCCCTGGGCGCCCTGCTGGGCGGCGCCAGCCCGGCCGTGGTAGAGGGCCTCAACCAGTTGGGCATCCTCATCGGCGAGACCGCGCAAATCTACGACGACCTGGGCGACGCGCTGCACAGCCCGGCCCGTCCGGATTGGCAGCGCGGCCGCAATAATCTGCCCATCCTGTATGCGCTGACCGCCAACTACCCCGAGCGCACCCGCTTCGAAGAATGCCTGGCCGAGGCCGCCGACCCTGACCGCCTGGGCGAGGCCCAGGCCATCCTCGTTCAGTGCGGCGCCGTCAGCTACTGTGCCTTCCAGGCCGCCCAGCGCTTCCGCACCGCGCGCGAATTGCTGGCCGGCCTGCCGCTGGCCGACCGCGGCCCGCTGGTGGAGGCCCTCAGCCGGCAGAGCCGCCCGCTGGTGGCCCTCTTCCGCGCCGCCGGCGCCGAGCCGCCCGCCGATTTGTTGGACGTATAATTTACTCATGAAGGCCAGTGCGTCAACGGGCGATCGTCTCAGTCTGCCCGAATGGGTGCCCATCGTCATCGCGGCCGCCGCCTTCGCGGTGTGCGTGTTCTACACGTACGCCCTGCTGGTCCTGGTGCCGGCGCCCGGCTTCGATGCCATCAACTCCGACTGGCAGGTAATCACCGTCGACGCTTCGGTCGTGGGCCGCAATCTCATTCAGCCTGGCGACCGCCTCTTGCGTGTCGGCAACCTCACCAACGAACAATACCTGCAAGATCGGGTATCCGTTCCATTCGGCGGCGCGCGGCCGGGGGACCGAATCCCGATCACGCTTTTGCGCAACGGCCAGACGCTGGTCGTCGAATGGGTGATGCCGGCCGTCAACCAGGCGGAGTTGGTGTCGCGGTTGGTGCTTAGCGCGCCGGTATTTATCTTCTTTCTCATTGGGCTCGTCATTCAACTGCTGCTGCGCCCGCGCAACCAGCACTGGCTGCTGCTGTTGAGCTTTTGCTATCTGACGGCCGTCTGGCTGGCGCTGGGCATCGTTTCTTCCACTCAAGCGGCGGGCAGTTCGCCTGCCCTGCACGCGGTCACGTGGCTGCTGGCGGCCACCATCCTCGACCTGCATCTCACCTTTCCGCGTTCCGTCTGGCAGCCTCGCATCTGGATCCGCGCGCTGCGGCCCGCGCTGTATCTGGTGGCCAGCGCGGCAGCCGTGCTGGAGCTGGTCTTGATCATGCCGCTCTTGGCCTATGAGCTGGCGCTGCTGCTGGCGGTACTGGTCAGTCTGGTGCTGCTCGGCTATCACGTTGTCACCGGGGCTGCCACCAACAATCGCAGCGCAGCCAGCCTCATGCTCATCGGCGTGGGCCTGGCCCTGGGACCGGGCCTGCTGCTGACGATCGTGCCCAGCCTGCTGCAGCATGACACGAACTCGTCGCTCACCTCGTATCTGTCGCTGTTTCCTGTCCCGCTGCTGCCGCTGTTCTACGCCTACGCCATCTACAAACGCCACCTGGGCGCCCTGGAATTCCGCGCCAACCGCTTGCTCAGCCTGTACGCCTTCCTGGTTTTATATCTGACGGCCATGGTGCTGGTGCTGCTGGCCGGCCAGGCCGCGCTGCGCTCGTTTAATGGGTTCGTCATCTACAACTTGATAGTGGCGGCGCTGTTTGTAGCGTTGGGGCCAGGGGCGCGGCTGGCCTTTCAGCGCCTGGCGGACCGGGTGGCGTACGGCACGCGCGACATCCCCGAAAACCTGGTCCACATGCTGGCCAACCAGATCCCGATCGCGCACAGCCGCGCGGCCCTGGCCGGGCTGCTGGCCGAGCGCATCACGCCCAGCCTGTTCATTCGCCAATCCGCGCTGTACCTGTTCACCGACAACGCCCCCGACCAACTGTATGCCCGCGGCCTGGCGCCGCAGGACGCTCAACTGACGCGCGGCCAACTGGGGCGGCTGCTGCCCGAAGCTGGACGCTATCGCCCCGAGAGCGCCGAGCCGGCCACTGGCGCGCTGGGCGCCGACACCCACTGGGTGCGCCTGGCCGTGCCGTTGAAAATCGAGCAGTCCCTGCTGGGCCTGTGGCTGTTTGGCCGGCGCGACCCCGACGACTATTACCCGCAGCGGGATATCGAGCTGCTGTCGACCCTGGCCAACCAGGTGGCGCTGGCCTCGGAAAACCTGCGCCTGTTCCAGGGCGTGCAGTTGCGGCTGGCGGAGCTGCAGGCGCTGTTTGACGTGAGCGAGAGCCTGGCCAAGGCCGGCAGCCTGGCTGAAATCCTGCAAGTCGTAGTCGATCGCGCCCTGGCCTGCGCCCCGCCGGCTTCCAGCGCCGTCATCCATCGCATCGACCCGCCCACCGGGCTGCTGCTGGCGCGCGCGGCCTCCGGCCAGGTGGGCAACCAGGCCGGCCCGCCCACCTTGTACGCCGATCACAGCATGGCCGGGCGGGCCATCCGCGAGAAGCGGCGGATTTATTCCGGCGACATCGAGCGCGACCCGGAGTACGTGGCCGGCACCCTGGCCAGCGGCTCGCTGGTGTGCATACCGCTGGTGGTCAGCGACGAGGTGCTGGGCAACCTGAGCGTGGCCAGCCCGCAGCGCCAGGCCTTTGGCAGCGATGACCTGCGCGTGCTGGAGTCGCTCGGCCACCAGGCGGCGGTCGCCATCAAGAAGGCCCAGGTCACCGATAGCCTGGTTGAATCCCTGGCGGTGGTTCAGCAGCGCTCCGCCGAGCTGGAGGCCAGCGTCACCCGCCTGAAATCCACCCAACTGCAATTGGTGCAGGCCGGCAAGCTGGCCGCTATCGGCACCCTCTCGGCCGGGCTGGCGCACGAGATCAACAACCCGCTGGCCGCCATCAAAATGTACGCGCAGAACCTGAAGCGCAGCCAGCAGCGCGGCTCGCTGACCGACACGATGCTGGACAAGAACCTGTCCTCGATCGACACGCTGGTGGACAAGATTTCGCACGTCATCACCCACTTTCGCGATTTCTCTCGCCGCTCGTCGAACAACTACGAGAAAGTGGATATCAACCAGCCGGTGCTGAGCGCGCTGGATATGTTTGGCGAGCAGTTGGGCCTGCGCAACATCAAGATCATCACCCGCCTGGCCGACAACCTGCCGCCGGTGTGGGCCGACGCCAACCAGCTCGAGCAGGTGATGGTCAATTTGATCTCGAACGCGCGCGATGCGCTGACGGATGCGACCACCCGCGAGCTGCGGTTGAGCACCTTGCAGTTGAACGGCAAACTGGCGGTCGAAGTGAGCGACACCGGCTGCGGCATGCCGGCCGAAGTGATCGACCACATGCTTGAGCCGTTCTACACCACCAAGGAGCGCGGCCAGGGCACTGGGCTGGGCCTGGCCATCAGCCACAGCATCATCGAGGATCATCAGGGGCGGTTGGAAGTGGAAAGCACCGTGGGCCAGGGCACGACGTTTCGTTTGCTGCTGCCTATGCTGGGGGAAAAACTGTCATGACCAAGCGCATTTTGATTGCCGATGATGACGATGATCTGCGCCAGGCGCTGGTGCAGCTGTTAGAGCTGGAAGGGTTTGCCATCGAGAGCGCGCCCGATGGCCGCGCCGCGCTGGGCCTGGCCTCCATGCTGGCCTGCGACTTGATCCTGCTGGACGTGTTCATGCCCGGCGCCCACGGCCTGGACGTGCTGGCCAGCCTGCGCATCCTGCTGCCGCTGGTGCCCATCATCATGATGAGCGGGCAGGCCGGCCGCAACACGGTCGCCAACGCCCTGAGCATCGGCGCCTACGATTTCATCCTTAAGCCCTTTGACGGCGAGTCCGTGCTGGCCGCGGTCAATCGGGCCCTGGGGCTGGCGAACTGACACAGAGGCGTTCAATCTTCGGGGCGTTCAACCCACGCACTTGCGTCGTGGGCAAGTGTTGAACGCCCCTACCAGTTTGTCACCGATCCATCCCCGCGCCGCCAATGTGGGAACTCGCCGTAGTGCCAGGGCTGGCTGGCGGCCAGGGCCTCATTAAATTCCACGCCCAGCCCGGGCGCGTCGCTCACCGGGTAGCCCGTGCCGGCCAGGCGCGGCTGCAGCGGGAACATCGCTTCACCTTCGTCCACCCCGGCGGCATTCGCATACAGGTTCTCGGTCGGCGAGACGCGCACCTCCAGATACGAGAAATTGGGCACGGCCGCCGAGAGCTGGATGATGGCCGCCGTGGACACCGGGCTGAGCGGGTTGTGCGGCATCAGGTCCAGATAGTGCGCCTCGGCCCAGCCTGCCACCTTCATGGCCTCGGTGAAGCCGCCCACGTTGCACAGATCCAGCCGGATATAGTCGGTCAGGTGGCGCTCGATAAACGGCGCGAAGGCCCACTTGCTGGGGAATTCCTCGCCCACCGCCAGCGGCACCGGCGTCATCTGGCGCAGCGCGGCGTAGGCCTCCGGGCTCTCATCGCGGATGGGCTCTTCTAGAAAATCGAGCGTGCCGCTGGGCAGCCGCTGGCAGAACGAAGCGGTCTCGGCCAGTGATAGCCGGTGGTGATAGTCCAGGCCCAGCATCAGCGCGGGGCCAAAAGTTGCGCGCACCTTGATCAGCGCCTCGGCCGTGGCGGCCAGGCTCTCGCGCGGCTCCCACACGCCGGGCGCGCTGGGCGGGCGCGGCAACACCGGCATGGCCCGCACCGCCGTCCACTGGTGCTCCACCAGCAGCCGCACCTGGGCCAGCATGTCTTCCCCGGTCTGGCCAAAGGCCGTGGCAAAGCCGGGGATAAAATCGCGCTGCTTGCCGCCCAGTAGTTGATACACCGGCACGCCCCAGGCCTTGCCGGCGATGTCGTACAACGCGATATCCAGGGCGCTCTGGGCCGCCAGCAGAACCCGCCCGCCCTCGAAGTATTGGCTGCGGTACAGCTCCTGCCAGATGCGCCCGCGCTGCATGGGGTCGCGGCCGATGAGAAACTCGCGGTAATGGCGCAGCGCGCCCATCACCGCCTGCTCGCGCGAGCTCAGGCCGGATTCGCCCAGGCCAAAAATGCCGGCATCGGTTTCCACTTTCACCACCAGCAGATTGCGCGCGGCAATCCAGACGGGATAAGCCTTAATGTCCGTAATACGCATGTGGGGATCGCTCCGGAAGAAGTGATGGGGTAGGGGCAGGCCGTTCGGGTAGAATTCTAGCAGGTTTCCCGCCCGGTCTGAAAGCATGGCACAATGTGCCGTCGCGCCGCGGTTTCGAATTCACCACGCCCCTTGACGAGACCCGACCTCTTACGGATACTTTTTATAGGATAGGAGACTTGATCATGCGTCGCACGCTCTGGCGCGCCCTCGGCGCGCTGCTGCTTCTGGCGTCACTCGCCGTTCCGCTGGTCGCGTTCGCGCACCAGACTGTCACGGATGCCGGCTACGACATCGAGTACGGCTGGGTCAACGAGCCGGTCATCATCAACCAGCCGAATGCCGTCGTGATTAACATCACCAAACACTCCGCCACCACCACCAGCACGGCCACGACGCCCGCTGATGTGGACGTCTCGGGCCTGGTCGTCTCGGCCAGCTACGGCGGGCAGATCAAGACCCTCAAGCTGCAGCCGCTGGCCGAGGCCACCCCCGGCCAGTTTGTCGCGCCCATGGTGCCCACCGTGGCCGGCAAGTACAGCATCCAGCTCAGCGGCAAAATCGACGGCGCGGATATCCAGACCATCCAGGTGGAACCGGAAGAGGCCCAGCCGCCCAGCGTGGTGCAATTCCCCAACGTGCCGGATGCCGCCGCCGCGCTCAGCGCCCGGCTGGACGCCGCCCAGGCCCAGGCCAGCACCGCCCAAACCATCGCCATCGTGGGCGTGGTGCTGGGGCTGATCGGCACGGCAGTGGGCGTATTTGGGCTGATGCGCAAGCGCTAGCCACTCATAGAGAGTTTTTGAAAAGTGCGTGTTCAGTCGGGCGGTCGATGAAATCGAC
>JAYTFQ010000277.1:0-5836 GCA_043734225.1 Anaerolineales bacterium
GTGGTCAGCGGGTCCATCAGCAACAGGCACGGCATGGTCACCAGCAGCCAGAACAGCCACGCCCGCCGGTGGGGCGACGGCCGCAGCAAAGTCAGCGCGCCCAGGCCGCCCAGCCACAGTTGCGGCCAACCCAGCCGGAACTGGTACAGGGCAATGTCCACCGTCTGGACGTCCTGGCTGGTCATCGGCGCCAACAGCATGTCAAACGACAGAAAGCGCCGCGCCTGCACAGCGGCAAACGCATTCTGGTATTGAACCAGCCCGCGTTCCACGGCCGCCGGCAGCCACATAAAGGCGCTCAGGGCCGCGGCCACCGCAGCGGCCGAGGCCAGCAGCGCCAGGGTGCGGAGAAAGTCAGACCGCGAAGCCGGTCGCTCGATGAACAGCCAGCGCCACGCCAGCCAGCCGCCCAGCAGGCCAATGAAGACGAAGGACATCAAATTGTGCGCCAGCACCAGCGCCGCCAGGCTGATGGTCGCCAGGAACCAGAAGCCTCGCCCGCTGCCGCGCGCCAGACGAGTGAAGCTCCACAGCACCCACGGCGCGATGGCCACGGCCAGCGCCTCCGGCAGGCCGCCGCGCTGGATGGGCTCCACCAGCACAATATAGGGCGTGAAGGCAAACACGGCCGCGCTGACCAGGCCCGGCGCCGGTCCCCATTCGTCGCGAGCGAACGCGTACACGCCCACGGCTGCCAGATACGTGGTCAGCACGAATGCAAACTTCACCCCCGCCACCGCGCCGAAGAACCAGCCATACGCCGCCGCCAGGTAATACGACAGCGTGCTGTAGTAGTCGAAGACCGGATAGCCATACCCATAATAGAAGTCTGGCGCCCAGCGCGGATAGAGGATGCCCTCGCGCCAGGCAGCCACAATTTCGTAGGTTCGAAAAATATGGCTGTGCGCGTCGGTGAAGGGCGGCATACTGGCCCGCGTCAGCAGCGGCCAGGCCGCCAGCGTGGCCATCAGCAGCACCGCCACCAGGCCCGGATCAGCCACGGCCGGCAAACGGGTCCGCATGGCCTGCGCTAGCGCCGGCCAGGTTGGGCGCCCGCGCGTGTTCATGGCTGCGCCACGACCACCTGCTGCAGTTGAACCGCATCATTGGCGTGCGGTCCTTCGTCGCCGCTCACCGTCGCGCGCGTCCCGCTGGCGCTGTCGTACCAGCCGATCTGCACCGTATAGGCGCCCGGTGCCAAATCAGCGGGCAGGGCCAGTGTCAAATCGGCGGCCAGCAGATCGCCAACGGTCCAGCTGGTGGTGGCATAAGAGTCGTCGCACGGTTCACCGTCATGCTGGGCATAGACCGTGCTGCCGTCGGCCTTGGGCGCGCCGAGCAGGTGCGCGAACAACTTGTAGGCGGTCGGGCTGATGTCTTCAATCTGCCACAGTGTATGAAGGCTCAATGTGTCGCTTGGGTGCGGCGCGGCGGGGCTGAGGTCATAGCCCTGCAGCCGCACCAGACCGGCGAAGTCAGCGCTGCGTGTGACGGCCACCGTTGTCAATGGCTGCTGCCCGACCGGAATTTGGAACACGCCCAGATAAGGCTGGCTGTCCTTCAACGCCGGGCTCACGCGCCAGGTGCCGGTCGGGTAGGCGCGCTGCAAATCGAGCAGCAAGGGCCGTCCGGCATGCAAATACAACCCCAGCGCCGCTGGCTCGGTGGCCGGGGTGGGTAAGAGCAGGCAGTGATCGGCGTTGTAGGCCTCCACCCCGCCGAACACCGGCCGGCCGGTGACATATTCGGTCGTATACGGGTTGTGCGGGGCGTACGGCTCGATCAAGCGCGCATTCTGCGGCGCGGCCTGCAGCGCCCGGCCGAAGTCCAATTCCTCCGTCTCAAAAGACGCCCACAGGGCCCCTGAATGCGCCCACACGCCGAAATACGTATTCGCGGTTAGCGCCACCGAGAGCACGCTGGCGAGCACAATCAGCGCTTGCCAGGGCCGCCAGCCCTGCGCCAAGCGCCAGGCCGCGCTGAGCCCCAGGCCCACCAGCAGCGCCAGGGCGGGGGTGACCATGGTGGTGCGGCCAAAGTGGGGCGAGGGGTTGGTTACGACCGATGGAGACAGCCCAACGACCAGCCAGGCCGTTATTGCCAGCGCTTCTGGTTGGCGCCAGCGGCCGGCCAGCACTACGGCGCCCACCGCGCCGAAATAGGCTTGGACGGCATCGAGCGCGGGTCGGCCGGGCAGGTTGTGCCGCCACTCCTGGTCCCCGCGCAGAACCAACATGCCCAGCGTTTTCAGCCCATTGTCTGCCAGCAGTTTCAAACCGGCGCGGCCGGAGTTGAGCACGGTGGTCTCGCCGTAACGCGTGAGGAACCATTCTGGATTTTGGGCAAAGAACACGGCCAGCGGCGAATAAACCAGAAGCGTACTCGCGCCGGCGATTGCGGCGCCGGCCAACAGTGCGCGGCGTCGGGCTGGCTGGCTCAGCACGAGCGCCAGGCCGCCAGCCAGGGGCACGAGGCTGAACAGTCGAAAGGCGACATAGCCATCCAGCCCCAGGCCCAAGGCCACCCCCGCCAGGGCGAACGCCCACCGGCTGCCAGTGCGCGCGCCGCGCCATAAGGCCGCCATGCACGCTGCCGCCGCCGTGGCCGCCAGGATGGGTTGGCTGCCAAATCGGCTGAAGATAACGTTCCACCACAGGGTTGCCAGCGCCGCCCCGGCCAGCCAACCCACGCCCCGCCGCGGGAACATCTCGTCGCCCAGCCGGATGGTGGCCGCCACACCGATGACGCCCACCCAGGCCGCGGTCAGCCGCCCGACCCAGGTAACCGGCCCCAATATCAACAGCGTTATGGCCGACAGATAGGCGAACAGCGGCTCATTGCCATTGTTGCCGGTCAGGTAAGCCGGGAAGCTCTGGCCGGTGGCGATCGTCTGGCTGTAGAGCAAGTGAAACGCCTCGTCGCTGTGCAGCGCCGGCGGCAGCTCGGCAATTTGCCACAGGCGGAACACGGCGGCCAACAACAGCACGGCCGTACTCAATACCAGGGATCGTTTCGTCATCTGGGGTTTTCGGCCGGCGCTCAAGGCGGGGTGGGCCAGATGGCGGCATTATAACCGAACGGCCTGAGCCAAATGCGTTTCGTCCGCGGAAACAGCCGGCAACTGGACCGTCGCCAGCGTTATGTTTCCCGCCTCTACTGTTCGCCGTTAAAGCCACATGTGTTGGGGCTTAAAGCCACATCCTTTTTCACCATTTGCCTTGTTTTATAGGCTACAGCCACACCCGCCACACCCGCCACATGAAAAGTGGCAGGCACCCGAAAAGGTGGCCGCGAAGCGCCTCCGACATTGCCGCCCCTCCGCTCACGCTGTAAAATGCGTCAGTGCCCCTTCGACTGACCCGACAAAACGTCCTGCTGTTCGTCATCCTGCTGGCCGCCGCCGTGGGCCTGGTTGCCGGCTGGCGCGCGTTCTGGTTCCTCACCGACGACGCCTATATCGCCTTCCGCTATGTCAGCAACAGCCGGCTGGGTTTCGGCTATGTCTGGAATGCGCCGCCCTTCAAGCCGGTGGAAGGCTACACCAGCTTTTTGTGGGTGGTTCTCATGGACGTCATCTGGCGCGCCACCGGCATCGCCCCGCCGGAATCGTCTAACGTCGTGTCCCTAATTTTCGCCGCCGGCACGCTGCTGCTCACCGCCGCCATGGTCATGCGCGTCCGCCTGGCCCCGGCGCTGGAACACTTTCGCCTGCTCCTGCTGGTCCTGGTCCTGGCCGGCACCCTCAGCAACCGCACCTTCCTGGCCTGGACCTCGTCTGGGCTGGAAACGGCCATGTTCAACTTCTGGCTGACCGCCTGGCTGTTCGTGGCCCTGTGCTGGCCCTCCGGCAGCACGCGCTGGCTGGGCGCGCTGGCGCTGTTGGCGGCCATGCTGGAGCTGACCCGCCCCGACGGGCTCCTGTTTCTGGCCGCCACGCTGTTCTTGATTGGCCTGGACCTCAGCCGGCGCCTGGCGTCCGGCGCGTCGCCCAGCCTGCCGGGCCGCTTACTGGCGCTGGCGCCGTTCCTGATCACCATTCTGCACCTGGTCTGGCGTCTGATCACCTATGGCCAATGGCTGCCCAACACTTATCTGGCCAAATACACCGGGCCCTGGCCGGATAGCGGCATTCGCTATCTGCTGTCGTTCATCATCGAGTATTCCTACTGGTTCTGGCTGGTTCTGGCGGTTGTGGCCGGCCTGGCGCTGCTGCGCCGCCTGGGCGCGCCCCTGGCTGTGGTGCGCCGCTGGTGGGCCGAGCCGCTGCAGCCGGCCGTGGTGCAGCTCGTGACCGTCGGCGCGCTGGCCGGCCACTTCGCCTACTACACCTTCATCATTGGCGGCGACCACTTCGAGTACCGGGTCTACAGCCAGTTGGTGCCGCTGCTGCTGGTATCGTTTGTCTGGCTGCTCAATGTGCTGGCCGTCCGGCCGGCCTGGTCGCTGGCCCTGCTCAGCCTGAGCATCGCCGCCGGTCTGCCCATCCCCTGGGTGCATTGGGCCGCCAGCCAAACCCGCACCACGCGCGAAGAAACCTTCGCCATGGCGCTGTCCGTGGCGCCGTATTTCCCCGCCCCGGCGCAGCCGTATGTGCAGGCCTTCGATGACCTGCAGTTGTGGCTGTCGCATCACGCCGTGGGCGTGCGCCACCAGGAGCACAAGGTCTTCCTGGCGTATCAATTTTCAACCCTGCCCACCCGTGCCGATGGCTTGCTGCTCAGCCCCGACGTGCAGGCCATCCGCATCGAGGGCGCGGTCGGCGCGGTCGGTTGGGTGCTGCCCACCGTGGCCATCCTCGACACGCACGGCCTGAACGACCTGGCCATTGCCCGCAACCCGCCGGACCCGGACGCGCCGCGCATCATGGCCCATGACCGCATCCCGCCGGATGGCTACCTGGATTGCTTTCACGCCAACGCCGAAACGCCCATCAACAAATTTATCATCGGCGAGCGGACCGACAGTCTGACGGCGCTGGTGCCTTCTTGTGAAAATCACCAGTGGCCGCTGACGCGCTACAACCCGGACGCGCCCGGGTCCAACCAGGTCATGGCGCCGGCTGCCAAGCAGACGCTCGACAATGTCTGGACGAAAGATCCGCTCTTTATCAATTACGCGCCGCCGGCGCAGCCGCCCAGCCAGCCGCCGGCCGCGCTGCTGAGCGCCTTCCAGCAGCAATTTCACGACACCGGCTGCCTGGTCTTTCCGCCGCCTTCCGCCGCTGATGGCTACGAGTTCGCCTTCTTGCCGCCGAACCTGCGCTATGGGCCGGACGAGCTGGCAGCCATGTTCCCGTGGGCCAAACTGGTGGACTTCAAACGCACCAGCGCTCCGGCGCCGTATAACTTGGGCTATGCCCTTCCGGCCGCCGGCGCTCAGGCACCCGCGCCGGCCACGCCGCACCCGCTATCGTGGGCGCCGGCCGACCTGCTGGGCTATACACTGGCCACGCGTAATTTGCAGCCGGGCGGCTCTGTGGAGGTGACGCTTTTTTTTCGGGTGAACCAGGCCGCCCAAACCGAGCAGTGGTTCCGCTTGAGCCTGAACAATCCGGCCCAGCCGGGTCCGGCGCTCGCGCTGGATGAGGCCGACCCCTGCCGCGGCCTGTTCCCGGCGCCGCTGTGGCAGCCGGGCCAGCTCATCCTGGCCAAGTCCATCGTGCCGGTGCCGCCCGATCTGGCGCCGGGCAGCTACACGCTCAATCTCTCGATGTTTGATCTGGCCTTTGGTCCGGATGCGCCGCTACAGGCCAAGGGCGACGCCGCTTTAGCAACAATGCAGTCACCTGGACCCTAATTACTAAAAAAGCATGTTGGGGTTGGTCGATGAAATCGAC
>JAYTFQ010000278.1:0-2318 GCA_043734225.1 Anaerolineales bacterium
CTCGCGGTTGGCGCTGAGCACATCTGGGTCGGCCTCCACCAGCGCCACAGTGGCGGTGGCAAAGGCCCGCTCGGCAATCTTGCGCGTTTCCGGCCAGCCAGGCGAGGCCGCCGCGGCGCGCAGCAGCGCCAGGGCGAACAGCGCCGGCAGACCTTCGCTGGCCGCCGCCAGCCCGTCATGCTCGGCTGGGTCGACAAAATAGGCGAATGCGCCCAGCAGGCGCGCCAGATCGCTCACCAGCCGCGCCGCCTCCGGCGCGCAGCCGGGCGCGGGCGCGATGGACCACAAGCCGCGCTCGAAGAGCGCCGGGTCGGCCGCGGCGTAGCCGGTGTCACTTTGATGCAGTTGGGTGGGGTTGAACGCCGGATGGCAGGCGATGAAATGCCGCTCGACGCGGCCGGCCAGCAGCTCCGCCGCCCAGGCCAGTGGCGGCGCCAACAGCGGCCCGACCGCAACCGTCACGCTGCCGGCGCGCAGCTCGGGCGCAATCAGGCGCAGAGCCTCGTGCTGCTCGGCCAGCGGGCCGGTGAGGAGCACCAGGTCCGCCTGCTCCACGGCTTGGAGCATGTTCAAATGGGCCTTGTGCAGCGCGCCCTGACGTTGCGCCTCGCGCGCCAGGCCAGTGTCGCGGTCATAGCCGGAAAGCTGGATTTGATCCTGCGCCATCAGCCGGCGCGCCAGCAAGCCGCCCACGCGACTCAGGCCTACCACCGTCACATTGACCGTCATGCCTTGTACCCCGCTGCTTCAGTTGTCATCATCGGCTGCCTGGAGCGCTGCCAGCATCTCGTCCTCGGGTGAGGCGGTCTTTGCCAGCGGCGTTTGGTGCCGCCGGATCAGGTCCACGGTCAGAGGCAGGGCGCCCGCCTCGGCGCACAAGTCGGCGCCCCAATCGGCGTGGCACAGCGCCGTCACAAATGGCCGGCGCCAGCCGCGGGCCTCATCCTGGCCCCAGCGCCGGGCCGCCCCCGGCGTCAGCCGCCGGGCCAGCACCACCAGCGCCCGGTCGGCCAGGCTCAACGGCGCCACACTCTTGCCCACATCGTGCAGCAGCGCCGCCTGGAGCAATTCGCGCCGGGCCGCGTAAGGTCCGCCAGCGTGCACAACCGAGCGCATCACGCGCAGGCTGTGGGCTTGCTCGCCCGCCGTCTGCCGCCGAAAAAGCTGGGCCAATCCCGCGCCCAGCACACTCTCCACCTCGGCCTTCTCGGCCGGCGTCAGGGAGCGCGGCCGTAAATGAGAGCAGAACTGGCCCAGGCGGTAGCGTGCCCGCCTCATACCCCCACGATGGCGCGCAGCAGGAAGTTGATTGGCGGGCCGAGGATGATCCCTAGCAGCCCCTGGCCCAGGAACACCAGCGCCAGCAGCAGAAACGGCCCCCACTGCTCCAGCGTCGCCAGCACGCCATCCCACTCGCGCGGCGCAAAGCCGGCCAGAATCTTGGAGCCGTCCAGCGGCGCAATCGGGATCAGGTTGAATAACATCAGCAGCAAATTGATCTCGATGAAGTCCAGCAGAAAGCCGGAAGGCGAAGGCAAAACCGGGCCGCCGGTGCTGGCGAACGGGCTGAGCAGGCCGAGCCGAAAAGGGATGGCGGCGACCAGAGCCATGAGAAAGTTGGAGATGGGCCCAGCCGCGGCCACGATGGCCAGGCCGATATGTGGATCGGTGCGCAGGTTATTGGGATTAATCTGCACCGGCTTGGCCCAGCCAAACCCGGCCACAATCAACAGCAGCGAGCCGATGGGATCCAGGTGCGCCAGCGGGTTGAGCGTCAGCCGCCCCATGCGCCGGGGCGTGTCGTCGCCCATTTGCACCGCCGTCAGCGCGTGCGAGAATTCGTGGATGGTGAACGCAATC
The DNA here is from genome assembly GCA_043734225.1 of Anaerolineales bacterium. Taxonomy (GTDB): domain Bacteria; phylum Chloroflexota; class Anaerolineae; order Anaerolineales; family UBA6663; genus JAYTFQ01. Next base: position 1,861 of record JAYTFQ010000278.1, read on the forward strand.
ACCAGGGTCAGAACGCGCGAAATTATAACCGGTAAACTTAGTCCATTAAACATAGTGTCACTTGGGGCGGATTATAACATGCGGCCCCGGCGTGCCGCGGCGTATAATCAGGCCATGCCCATGGAACTGCACCTGGACGATGTGCTGCGCCTGCGCAAGCCGCACCCGTGCGGCGGCTACGAATGGCGCGTGGTGCGCCTGGGCGCCGATATCGGCCTGGTGTGCCTGACCTGCGGACGGCGGGTGATGCTCACCCGGCGCGAGGTTGAGAAGCGCACCAAGACGGTCGTCTCGCGCGCGGCCGACGCCGGCGCCACCCCGCCCGATTGATTGTTGCGCGTATGTGATTCTCCCAAGATACATGACACCCCCCGGATTTAATAATCTGGGGGTGTTGCATTTTAAGGGCTGGGCTAGGCAAAACGAAGACCTCCGGCTAAAGTTTTGTTGGCGAACAA
>JAYTFQ010000279.1:0-3668 GCA_043734225.1 Anaerolineales bacterium
GAGGTATCGAGCATAACGCAATTGCACCCGGCCCGGATGCCGCGCATGGCCTGGATCGTGGTTTGCGCTTCATTGTATAGAACGGCCACCGGGATGGCGGCGCGTTCGGCCAGGGCCCGGGCTACCGCCGCCAATTCTTCAACGCCGCCGGCCTCAAACCAGGCTGGGTTGGTCACCGCTGCGCCAAAACCCAGGATCGCCGGCGACTGCAATGCCTCTGCCGTTTCCAAAACTGCTTCGAGCGAATAGGTGTCCCAGGCTTCGAAATAGCCCACCGCATAGCCGTCGCGGAGCGCCCGGCCGAGAATATCGCGCATGTCCGTGATCGTCATAATGAGCAGACCTTAGCACAAGCATAAAGGCATGTCAATATGATTATATGTATGATCATATTGACATGCCTGCACCCTGGCGCTACACTAGCTGCGACATGACGGTGCTCAAGAAGAACGGCATTCCGCTCTACCACCAGCTCAAAGAGATATTCGAGGAGCATATTGCCAGCGGCGAGTGGGCGCCCGGCGAGATGATTCCCAACGAGCTGGAACTATGCCAGCAATATGGCGTGAGCCGCGGCCCGGTTCGGCAGGCCCTTGACCGGCTGGTGCAGGAAGGCCGCGTCTCGCGCAAACAGGGCAAGGGGACGATCGTCCTGCCGCCCAAGATCGAAGGCGAGCTGGCCGGCTTCTATAGTTTCACCACGTTGATCGAGCAAAAAGGACTGCGCCACAGCGCGCGGACACTCTCGTTCGAGCGCCTGGCCGCTGCCGGCAGCCCGGCCCGTCATCTGGAGTTGGCGCCGGACGCGTCCATCTACAAAATCCGCCGCCTGCGCCTGGCGAATGATGAGCCGCTCATTCTGGAGACCCTTTACCTGCCAGAAGCGGTCTGCCCAGGTCTCCGCCGCGACGATCTGGCGGCGGCGCCGTTGTACACCCTCATGTCCAACCAGTATGGGGTCAGCCTGCTGCGCGCCCGGCAATTCTTCGAGCCCGCCATCGCGGACCCATACGAGGCTGAAATCTTGGACCTCCAGCCCGGCGCGCCGGTGTTGTTTCTGCAGAACATTACTTATAGCCAGGGCAATCGTCCGGTGGTGCTCAGCCGCGCCATCATGCGCGGCGACCGCGTCCGCTACCTGGTTGAGCTCAACCAGCCGATCACCTTTGCCTGATACGGAGAAAACCGGATGCCAGAGATGAACCTTCCTCTTGGCTTCGCGCAGCCTGCGGACGGCCAGCCCTATTCGCCGCCTGCTCCGGCGCGCCCCCTGCCCGCCCCAGAGCGCCTGTTGCAGTTGTACCGCGATATGGTGCTGGTGCGCCGGTTTGAAGAAGTCGTCAACGAGCTCTACTTGCAGGGCCACATCCCCTCTACGCTGCATCTCTATATTGGACAGGAAGCCGTGGCGGTTGGCGTCTGCGCCGCGCTGCGGCCGGACGACTACCTGCTCAGCACTCACCGCCCGCATGGCCATGCCCTGGCCAAGGGGGTTTCGCCAGGCGCCATCCTGGCCGAGCTGTATGGCAAAGCCACCGGCACCTGCAAAGCCAAGGGCGGCTCCATGCACGTTGGTGATATTGGCCTGGGCATGTTCCCTGCCATCGCCATTGTGGGTGGCAATATCCCCCTGGCGGCTGGGGCCGCCTTTGCCAGCAAGCGGCTCAAGGATGGCCGCGTGACAGCCTGTTTCTTTGGTGAAGGCGCGGTGAATGAAGGCGCCTGGCACGAAGGCGTCAATGCCGCCGCGATCTGGGATCTGCCGGTCGTCTTTGTTTGCGAAAACAATCTGTATGCCGCTTCCACCCCGGTTCAGGCAGTCGTTCACACCGCCACTGTGGCCGAGCGCGCCCGGGGCTACGGCATTCCCGGGCTGACCATTGACGGCAACGATGTCCTGTCCGTTCTGGCGGCCACGCAGCAGGCGGCCGCCCGCGCCCGCGCCGGCCAGGGGCCAACCTTGATCGAGTGCCTGACGTATCGCCAATGCGGCCACTCGCGCTCCGACCCGCGCACCTACCGCGCACGGGAAGAGGAGGCTGCCTGGAAACTGAAAGACCCCATTGATCAATTTCGAGCCTGGCTCCTGGCCGAGCAGCCGGTAAGCGAGGCGCGGCTGCAAGCGCTGCAGGCCGAGGTGGAGCAAACTATCCGCGAGGCGATTGAGTTTGCCGAGAACAGCCCGCTGCCGCAGCCGGATGATATCTACACCGATGTCTTCAAGGAATAGAGCATGGCCCTGATGAGTATCGCTGAGGCGCTGCGCGCCGCCATTCGCGACGAAATGCGCCGCGATGAGCGCGTATTTTGTTTGGGCGAGGACATCGGCATCCCTGGCGGGTTCGGAGGCGCGTTCACCGTCACATTGGGACTGTCGGACGAGTTCGGGCACGAGCGCATCCTGGACACGCCCATCTCGGAGGCCCTGATCGCCGGGATGGCCGTCGGCGCTGCCGTGTGCGGCCTGCGCCCCATCGCTGATGTGCAGTACGGCGACTTTTTGTTCAACATGATGGACCAGTTGGCGAACCAGGCAGCCAAGCTGCGCTATATGTCGGGCGGCACACTCTCAGTGCCCATGGTCATGCGCGCGCCCGTGGGCGCCACGGGCCGCGGCTCGCAGCACGCACAGAGCCTGGAGGCCTTCTTCACGCATGTGCCCGGTCTGAAGGTCGTCGCGCCAGCCACCGCCTACGATGCCAAGGGCCTGCTCACTGCCGCCATCCGTGACGACAACCCAGTTCTGGTCTTCGAGCATAAACTCCTGTATGGGTCCAAAGGCTCGCGGGTGGAGAAGGGCGCGCTCAGCCCTGTGGGTGAGGTGCCTGAGACGGATTACATTGTCCCCATCGGCCAGGGCGTCATACGCCGCCCCGGCGACGACATCACCATTGTCGCCACTTTGCTGATGCTTTACCGCGCGCTGGCGGCCGCCGACCGGCTGGCGCAGCAAGGAATTGAAGCGGAGGTCATCGATCCGCGCACGCTGGTGCCGCTGGATAAGAACCTGATTTTGGAGTCGCTGCGCAAAACAGGTCGGCTGCTGATCGTGGAAGAAGACAACCTGACCAATGGTTGGGGGGCCGAGATTGCGGCGCTGATGGCCGATGAGGCCTTCGCCTGGCTGGATGCGCCTATCAAGCGCCTGGCCGCGCCCGACGTGCCGCCGCCCTTCGCGCCCATCCTGGAGCAGGCCTACCTGCCCAGCGAGCAGAAGATCGTGGACATGGCCGTGTCCATGTTTTGAGCGGAGACTGATCACCCTATGCAGATTGACATCGTTGTCCCACCGCTCAGCCAGACTTCGGACACGCTGGTGCTCACCGCCTGGCTGAAAAAGGTTGGCGAGCGGGTTACCAAGGGGGAGGCCCTGTTCGAAGTCGAAACCGACAAAGCTACGCTGGAGGTCGAATCGCCCGCGACCGGCACCTTAAGCGAGGTGCTGGCCGAGCCGGGCGCCGAAGTGGCCGTCAAAGCCACAATCGGGACGATTGTCGTAACGGAGACCGTCGCGCTGCCCGTTCAGTGTCCGAACGCGCCGGGTGCTGCCCAGGCAGCGAACACGACCGAGGCTGAATTTCCGCCGGCGAGTGTCTTGCCCGGCCAACGATCTGCCGAACGCGCTGAACGCATCCTGGCCAGCCCACGCGCCCGCCGCCTGGCTGACG
>JAYTFQ010000280.1:0-4396 GCA_043734225.1 Anaerolineales bacterium
CGGGTACGGTTACATTCCACCTGGCCCAACCCTGGGGGCCGTTCCTGGCGACCGTGGCCAATGCGTGGGGCTCGATCGTGGATGAAAAGTGGATCGGCGCCAACGGCGGCTGGGACGGCGACTGTAAGACCTGGCAAAAATACTACCAGACCTTGCCGGCCGACATCAACCAGTTGGGCATTGGCACGAGCGAGAACGGCACGGGGCCCTATGCGCTGGATCACTGGACCCTGAGTCAAGAAATTGTGCTGAAAGCCTTTAACGCCTACTGGCGCGCCGAACCCGCCTGGCCAGGCGGGCCAACCGGAGCGCCCAGGTTGAAGACGATCATCTTAAAGACGAACGCGCAGCAATTCGCCAGCCGATTGGCGGCCCTGCGGGCCGGCGCGGCGGATATTATTGATCCTCAACTGGAGTCTGACTGGTCGAGCCTGGACCCCTTATCCGGGGAGACCTGCGATGCGAGCGGCGCCTGCACGGCCGCCGCTGACCCCAGCCAACCGCTGCGGGCCTTCAAAGGCTTGCCCCAGATAGGTCGCGAAGACTTATTCTTCAACTTCAAGGTCGACACGGCCGGAGGCAATGACTTTATCGGCAGCGGCAAGCTTGACGGACAAGGGATACCACCTGACTTTTTTAGCGACCTCCACGTCCGCAAGGCATTCAACTATTGCTTTGACTGGGACGCTTATATCAAGGGCGCCTTGCTGGGTGACGGCGTGCAGTCCTACGACGTGATGCTGCCGGGCGAGATTGGCTACAGTGATCAGGACCCGCACTATACCTATGACCCCGCCCGCTGCCAGGCGGAGTTTCAAGCCTCCAATCTGAAGGGCGCCGATGGCCGCAGCTTGTGGGATACCGGCTTCCGAATGACCATTGTTTGGGATGTGCCCAGCACCACGCGCCAGGCCGCCGAGGAGATTCTGGCGCGGGATGTCCGCGCGGTCAACGCCAAATTTGATATCGCGGTCTTGGGATTGCCGGTGAAGACTTACTTTGCAGCTCGTGAAGCGCGCAAATTGCCGCTGTTCCTCAGCGGCTGGCAGGAGGACATTCACGACCCGAACGACTGGTTGGTGCCATATGTCACGGGTACGTATAGTGTCAAGCAATCGCTTCCGCCAGACCTGGTGAAGACGTTGAGCGGTTTTGTCGGGCAGGGCGCGGTGGAGACCGACCCGGCCAAGCGAGCGGCGATATACCAGCAGTTCAATCAGGCCTTTTACCAGGCTGCCCCCGATATCCTGTTGGCGGTCCAAACCGGCCGCTTTTATGAGCAGCGCTGGGTGCAGGGGTACTATTACAACCCGATCTACTCCAGGCTCTATTACTATCCGATGTGGAAACAGTAAATGACGTAGCCCAATGATGCTAAATTTGTGGCGGCCGTTGTGGCCAAATGGCGGCGTTTTGCGATAAAACTCGACCTTACGGCGGGCAGGTAGCTGAAGGATCGGTGATGTTGTAAGCCGCGCGCTCGGCGTCGGTCAGGTCGCGCTGCAAGCGCCCGCACAGGTAGGCCATGGTCGCGTGATAATCCACGTCCCAGAGTTTGGCAGTGGTGTCATCGCCGGTGGAGGCCAAAAGCTGGCCGTCGGGCGACCAGGCCACATCTTCCACGGCCAGCGCATCGGCGGCGAAGCGGCGCAGCTCCTGGCCGCTGGCCGCCTCCCACACGCGCACCGTGCCATCGCGGCTGCCAGTGGCAATGAGCTTGCCGTCCGGCGAAAAGGCCGCGGCCACCACCGAGTCCGTGTGGCCGAGCAACGCGCGAATTTCCTGGCCAGTCGCTGCATCCCACAGCCGCGCCGATTTGTCGGCGCTGGCGGTGATCACGTAGCGGCCGTCTGGCGAAAAGCGAGCCCGGTTGAGCGCCGCCGTGTGGCCGGCCAGCTTGTGCAGCACCTGGCCGCTGTGTGCGTCCAGCAGCCAGGCGTTGTTGTCTCGGGTGGCAACGACGACCCAGCGGCCATCGGGCGAAACATCGACCCCGAAACTCGATTGCGTACCCGGCACGACCAGGCGCCGCAACTCAGCCCCGGTGCGCGCGTCTGCCACGATGGCATAGGTCTCCGAGATCACCGTGGAGGTGCCCACGAGCACCAGGGACTGCCCATCCGGGGTGAAGGCCGCGTCGTGCAGGCTGGCCATGCCGCCAGCCTGAATCTGCCATACCACCGCGCCGGTTGCCGCGTCCCACAGGCTGGCCTGGGCGCTTAAGGTGCCCACCAGCAAGCGCCGGCCATCCGGCGAGAAACGCAAAGCAAAATTCACGCTGCCGGCATTGGGTAAGGTGCTTGCCAGTTGGCCCGTGTGAATGTCCCCCAGATGCACCGCGCCGTCGCTGCCGGCGGTGGCCACCTGCCGGCCGTCGGTCGAAAAGTCGACGGCCACCGGTGCGCCCGAGTGGCTGGTCAATACCGGCCACTCGGGCTGGGGCTGTATCGCCCACAGCCGCGCCACGCCATCGCTGCTGCCGGTGACCGCGAAACGCCCATCGGGCGAGAATTGAGCCGCGTTGACGTCGGGCGCATTGCTCGACCAATGCCGCACCTCTTGCCAGGTGGCCGCGTTCCACTGGTGCACCGTGCCGTCGGCGCTGCCCGAGAGCATGATCTGTCCGTTGGGCGAGAAAGTCAGCGACGTGACGCGGGCGGTTTGGCCCTTGAGAGTCGCCAAGGGCGCGCCCGTGCTGGACTGCCAGACTTTGATGGTGCCATCTTGAAAGCCGATCGCGACCACCGACTCGTCGGGCGCAAAGGCCGCGCCCCAAATGCCGCTGAAGCTGGTGGCGGTCACGGCCTCGCCGCCCGTAGATAGATTCAACACATCCAGCTCTTCCTCGCCGCCGAAATCGCCGGGCGTGTAATTGGGACTCACCAGCGCGTATTTAGCGTGCGGCGAGACTTGCAAGGCGGCATTCGCGGTCTGCCAGCTGCGTAGGACGCTGCCCGTGGCTGCGTCGAGCAGCCGAACCTGGTTATCCAGGCCGGCCAGCGCAAACGAATGGCCGTCCTGCCAGACCGGCGGTGCGCTGCAGGCTGCGGCCGGGTACTGCTTAATGGGCTGGCTGTTGGCCACGCCCCACGTACCCACCTCGCCCTGAGCCGGGTCGAGCGGGTCAGCCCAGCAGATGGCGAGCGTGCGGCTGTCAGGCGAAAAGGCCGGCAATGCATAGTTGGGCAGTGACAGCGAATATACCGACTGTCCGGTTCCGCTATCCCAGATAGAGACGGTCTGCTGGAGGAGAGTGGGGTCCCAGTGGCTGGCGGCCACCAGGCGGCCGTCGGGCGAGTAGACGACATTGAAAATGGGGCCGGAGCTGCCGGTGAGGAGGCGCAGAGGATAATCCAACGTGGCGGCGGTCTGCAAGATGGCGTCACCCTGGAGCGAGTATTGCAGCTTCATGGAACGCAAGCCTAGCAGGGCAATCAGCTCGGTATTCGCCGACGGGCCGGTCAAATCGCCGGCCGCCGCTGCCAGCCGCAGCGCTTCAGCGCGGGCCAGGCTGGCCTGGGCCACGCTCTGCTCGGTGCCGCGGGCACTGGCTTCGCCCTGGGCCGCGGCCTGGGCCGTGCTCAGGCTCTGGTTAGCGCTGGTGGCGCTCAGGCCAGCTTGCCGCGCGAACAACGCCGCCGCCAGGGCCGCCACCAGCGCCACCATCAGGGCGCCCAGCAAATAGACGGCGCGCTGGCGCAGCTGGCGCGCGGCCCGAGTTTGGGTCTCGGCCAGATGCTGCGCCGCTGCCAGCTCGCGTTGTTGTGCAGCCTCGCGCTCCTGGGCCTCCCGCTGTTGCCAAGCGCGGGCCGCTTCCAAGAACTGCTGCTCCAGCGTATTCAGCTCGTGCGGGTGGCCGTCGGCCCACTCCAGCGCCTGGGCCAGCCGCGCCCCGCGGTACAGCTCGGCTGGGTCGTGCCCGCGCTCGGCCCAGGCCTGGGCTGCTTCGGTCAGGTGCCGGTGCAGCCGCAAGCCGTCGCGGTCCGCATTCAGCCAGCCCCGCAAGGTGGGCCACTCGCGGATCAGCGCCTCGTGCGCCACTTCCGCCGTGCCTTCACCGAGGGTAATCAGCCGAGCGTCGGCCAGGTGCGCCAGCACGTCTTCGACCTGCGCCGCCTGGCCCTCGGTGCCCAGCGGCAGCAGCTCGCCCAGGCTGACGCGACGGCGGGTGTCCTGAGTGCCTTCGCCGAGCTCGGTCAGGCGCAGGAAAATGCTGCGTGCGATGCCCTGCTGGACGGGGGTCAGATCTTGATAGAAGACGCCTTCGGCGGTGCGGGCGATGGCGCCGCGCACCCCGCCCGATTCAGAGTATGCTTTCAGGTTCATCAGGTTGCCGCGGCGGCGCTTCCAGGTTTCCAGCAGCGCGTGGGAGAGCAGAGGCAGCGCGCCGGGCTCT